>JBMFIT010000015.1:0-23436 GCA_049974445.1 Acidilobus sp. | reverse complement strand
CGACGGCGGAGTAGACGGCCTTGTTCACGGCGTCGAACAGGGGGTAGTTGAACGGGAGTACCGCAGCTACCACGCCAAGCGGCTCCCTCTTCACTATTGCCTCCGTCTCCAGCGTGTCCCTTGACCAGTCCCCAGGGACGTAGTCGCCATAGATCCTCCTTATGTCGAGCTTGGCAAGCCTTAGCCTATCTATAGCCGCCTGAACCTCGCCCTCCGCCGACTTCCTTGTCTTGCCGGCGTTTATGACGAGGATGTTAACGAAGTCATCCCTTGACCTCTCTATCGCCCGGGCCGCCCCCTCAAAGATTTCAACCCTCTCCTCGCCTGGGGTGTCCCTGATTTTCCTCCTGCCCACGGAGTACACACGCTCAAGGATCCCGAGCGCTTGCTGCTGAGAAGGCCTCACAATATAGGCTACGGCGTTCAGGTCAATTGGCGATATAACCTCAGCCTTCTTCCCCTCCTGGCCCCACTCGCCCGCGCCGAAGTAGGGGAACGTCGGGACCTCGCCTGTTAATACGGCCCTCGAGAGCTCATCCGACTTTAAGTCAAGCCTCGTCCTGTCGACCACAAGGCTCACCGCACATCCCTGCAACTGAAGGTTTAAATCTGAATGTTAACTTGGCATGTAATGATATTATGTTTGCCAACATCTTCTTCGCGATGCCCCTGGCAGGCGGGTGATCTCAGCGTGATGAGGAGCGGCAGGGGGTCGGGTCGAGCGGGGTCAACCATTAATATCTTCCAGCATCAACTAACATTAATTGCGATGAAGAGGATGCACCTCTGGAGAGCACAGGAGCGATGACCGGAGCACGAGCTGCCTGAGCGCTACCTTACCATGAGCAGCGTTATTATCGTAATTACGGCCACCACTATCGCCCCGGCCCTAAGGAAGTCCTTCGCTTCATAACCGCCCATCGAGTAGGCTATGAGGTTTGAGGGGTGAGAGAATGGCGTCAGGAAGGTTGACGAAGCCCCCATCGCTACGGCGATAACTGATACTAGGGGGTGAGGAGAGGAGACAGCGATCGGGCCCAGGAGGGCGGCCGAGGCGACGTTGCCTACCAGGTTTGCGAGGGCCAGGGATAGCAGGAAGAGGAGAGCTGGGCTTGATGAGATAACGCCCATGTAGCTCGAGAGGCCGGAAGCTACCAGAGCCTGGCCCACCACTGTGTAGGTACCGACGAAGACGATGACAGGCCAGTCGACGAAAGAGTAGGCCCTCCTAAGCATGGATGGCGAGACAACGAGCGACGCAGCGGCACCAGCGACGAAGCTTAGCGCTATGTTCAGGCCAAGGAGCGTGCCCCCAATCGCAATGGCCATGCCTAAGGCAGCTGAGATGACAAGCCTCCTGTCGAGGCCCTTCAGGGGCGTGCCCCTTATTGGTATCAGGTTGAACGCGGCCGCGTTCCTAGCGACGTCGTCCTCCTCCCCCTCTACCAATATTACGTCACCAGCGCTCAGGGAGTACGACCTGAGGTTTGTGACGCGCCTCGTCGTGGATACGCCAACCAAGTTAACGCCGCCGAGCTTCATGTTGGTCTCATAAACGGTGTTCCCGACCAACGGCGATGAGCCCGGGACCAGGAGCTCATATAGCGGCTTGCCCGTCAGCTTCGCTTCAATGCCCTTCTCGCTCAGGAGGACGGGGAGCCTCTCCTTTGTCACCTGTACGAGCAGCTCAGACCCCGCGCCAAGGACCTCCTCCCCCCTCCTGAACGTCCTGCGGTACCTAGGCGAGGTGTTCCGTACAGAGACGCCAAGCTTCTCCTGAAGCTCCCTAACGCTAAGGCCTATGAGAGGACTCCCATCGGGAACCCTAGCCTCTATCAGGTACTCCCTTGGTCCCAGCTCTTCTAGCCTGGCCACGGCCTGACCCCTTTGCCTGGTTATGAAGGGGACAGCGGCCACCATCACTATAACTCCGAGGAAAATTTCGACGAGCCCAGGCCTGGCAGGGGACATGAGGGGGATGGGGTGACCAAACCTTTGGATCCAGATGGACTCCAGCACAATATTTGAGGAGGTCCCTATCATCGTATACCTCCCTCCTATTATGGCGGCGTAGGCTAGCGCCATCAGGTACCTTGTCGCCGGCTTCCTGAACCTCGACGCCATTGAGTAGAGGACCGGGACGAAAGTCAGCGTTAGGGCAACGTCGCTTACGAAGCCTGACACGAGGGCTGCCATGAGGAGAATGAGGAGAAGTGCAACTCGTTCATTTCTTATCGTCATAGCTATCTTATCACCTATCACGTCAAGGAAGCCAGAGGACGATAGCAGTCCAGCGAGTATCATCACGCTGGCCAAGACAAGGACGGCCGTTGACGAAAGGTCGCGCAGTAACACGGAAGGCTTCACGACGCCGGTCGCTATGAGCACGAGGGCTGATATAACCCCCACGAGGTCGTGCCTTAGGCGCCTCGTGAAGAGGAGCCATATCGATATCACTACGACCATGATGGTTACGATGGCGCCTAACAGAGTCAAGGCAGGTTAAGGTTGGAAGCCTGTTCCTAAAAAACCGTTCCAGCCCTTAAGAGCTGGTCCTAAGCCCCTCCACCATAAGTGAGCCAGTGACTACCCTGCCGTACCTCTGCCTTTCAGCTGTCAGCCCTACGATCTCCTTGAGCAGTGACCTGAGGTCGCCGGAGAGCACGAACTCCCTTAGGCCTCCCCCCTTATCCCACCCGGCCAGGACGCTAACTGAGAACTCGCCCGTGTCGAAGTTGCTCGTGTGAACCCCCTGAACCTGATCGATGAAGACTGCGTCGCCTAGGTCCTTAACGCTTGGCCCGTCGAAGACGAGATATGTAGCCGATATGGCCGGTAGCGTCATATATGTCCTCCACGAGGAGTGCGTGTTCTCTGTCCCCGCCCTCCTGGACCAGTAGGTATTTGAGAGGGGGGTGATGAAGGAGCCGTTCCTTATCACCTCGACCTGCCTGGTTGGGAGGCCCTCGCCGTCAAAGGCCCTTGACCAAGAGGCGTCGGGCACGCGGGGGTTATCGAAAACAGAGAGCACTGAGCCCAGGTCATCACCTGGCCTGAGGGAGCTCTTGCCCCTTGTTACGTTCTCAAGGCTCACCGCGTGGTTGAGGAGGGGGAAGAGCAGTTCGTTAACGGCCTTGGGCGTCAGGACGATCGGCCTGCCAGTGACTCTCCTCTCCTCCCTGCTGCTCGTCAACTCGACCTTCTCAAGCAGTGCCCTCATGACGATGTCAGCCGATACCCCCTTTGAGGTCCTGGAGTCCATGAGCTCATATATCTCGGGTCCAACGTAACCCCCGCTTATGTAGTTTCCGGCAGTCGCAACCCCGGTGAAGGAGTTCTCCTGCTCAGCGTCGACCCCCTCTGTGCTCGCAACCCTCACCCTTGAGGTCCCTCCCCACCCCCTCACCGAGATCAAGTTGAGCCTACCTGATCCATAGGACAGGGCTGAGTCCACGAGCCCCTTGATAAAGTCGGCTGGCTGCTCAAGCGACGGGTCATAGCTGAGGTCCGCGCCGCCTCCTGGCGACGCTGAGGGAAGCAGGTTGTACTTGTCAGGCCTGCTGGCCACTGCCGACCTAGCCGCCATTTCGAGTAGGTTATCAGTAAGGGAGCTTCCATAGGCGAACCCAAGCCTTCCCTCTGAGTTAACTACCCTGATACCGTAGCCTACCTCATAGTAGGTCATGCCGTGGCTCTCGGCCTTCTGCCATGAGAGCTCATAGACCATCGTGTCCACCGATATAACCTCTGCCTGGAGACCCCTTGCCCTCGCCCTTGAGAGGACCTCCTCAACTCCTAGCTCGGCCATGCTCTCACCCCACCTTCAGGCTTGACACCCTTACGTAAGGGCCTCCAGTTCCGACGTAGACGCTCTGTCCCCACTTTCCGCAGACGCCAGGCCACACCTGGAAGTCCTTCGACACGCCATCCATGTTGCCGATGGTCTCAATTGTGTAGCCAGCTATGCCTGCCCCCCTAATAGGCTCCCTTGCCTCGCCGTTGACCACGTGGTACCCCTCCTGGATGCCGAACTGGAAGGTGCCGTCTGGGCTCGTCTGTCCCCCCAGGGGGGAGAGCAAAAGGTACCCCTCCCTCACCTCCCTGAGCATCTCGTCAAGGGTCATGTCGCCCGGCTTGAAGTAGGTGTTCCTCATCC
This sequence comes from Acidilobus sp., assembly GCA_049974445.1. Classification (GTDB taxonomy): domain Archaea; phylum Thermoproteota; class Thermoprotei_A; order Sulfolobales; family Acidilobaceae; genus Acidilobus. The sequence goes on along the minus strand of JBMFIT010000015.1, from coordinate 19,280 downwards.
TGACCAGCACGCTGCTCCTGAAATCCTCAGCCCTGCCGTTGCCCGTTGGCTCGTCCCCAAGCCTTGCCGCGTAGGCCCTGTTGTTCATGAACTCCTTAACGACACCCTTCTCAAGGATCTTAACCTCCCTGCCCTCAACACCCTCGTCATCATATGGAGTTATGCCAATTGCCATGGGGTTGTCAAGGGACGGAGAGTCCGAGACGTTGACGAACTCCCTGCCTATTTTCTTGCCCCTCAGCCTCCCAAGTATACCCTCAGTTGCGTCATCGGCCTCCGCGAGGTGCCCTAGGGCCTCGTGGGCGAAGACGCCAGAGACCTCAGGGCCCAGGATTACAGGGTATGCGCCGGGCTTGACCGTGACTCCCTTCAGCTGCCCCCTGAGCCTTCTCAGCAGGGTCTCCACGAGCTGATTGACGTCGAAGGCCTCAAAGGCGTACCCTAGATATGTTGAGGCGCCCACATATGCGCTTGCAACCACCTCCCCCTCCTTGGCGGTTGCGGTGACGCTGAGCCTTGATATTGAGTACTTGAGCTCAATGTCCCTTCCGTCAGTGCTCCAGTAGCCCTTTTCCACCTCTACCTGTGAGTAGGAAACGGTGACCGCCCTGATCCTCTGGTCCGCGGCAAGAACATTGTCCCTGAGCTTCCTGGCCTCGATCATGACATCCTCAGGGCCCCTATTGAGGGGGTACTTCACCTGCACGGTGACCCTGTCACTCCTTGGGCTCAGAAGCACGACCTTCACGTTGCCCTGCACCGAGGGCGCGCTCTGGACAGCGGCCCTCACGGATGAGGAATCTACGTCACCGTTCGTCGTAAAGTACCCCCAGTTACCCTTCACGAGGGCCCTTACAGCATATCCGCCCACGAGGCCGTAGTTGTTCACTATCTCCCTCGTTTCGCTTGCCGTGATAGTCATGGTCTTTGCCGCGTAGTACCTTACGTCGGCAAACTCGGCCCCAAGCCTCTGTGCCTCAGTGAGGACCTCCATCATCCCAGGTTCCCCAGGCTAGTGGTGCGAGAACATTAATACCATTAATACCTAGCGACAGACCTCAGGCGGGTGGCCGGTTTGGCCAGGTATACCGTGTCCCTCGGAAAGGTAACCTTCACGGTGGACGACGCCTTGCTTTACACGACGACGGACGAGTGGCTGAAGGAGGAGGGCGGCAGGTACAGGGTAGGGATAACGGACTACGCCCAGAAGCAGCTAAAGGACGTGGTAGGGGTCGACTTACCTAGGGTCGGGCAGGAGGTCGCGGAGGGCATGGACCTCGCGGTCCTTGAGTCGGTGAAGGCTACCGCTGAGGTCTATGCCCCAATTTCGGGTAAAGTGATTGAGGTTAACGAGAGGCTTCTTGAGGAGCCGGAACTGATAAACAAGGAGCCCTACGACGGGGGTTGGATCGCCGTAATAGAGCCGAATGGTGATGTGAACAGGTCAAAATTCCTAGACCACAAGACATACGTCGAGAACGTCAAACAAAGGACATGATTTGTTTTTGACTATACGGTTCCCTTTATACCCTTATAATCTTTATGCGAGGCCCTCCGATGCCGGGGCGCTTGCCCCTTGCCAGTGGAGAGCATATATCGTGATGTCATTGTCGTGGGGTCAGGCATAGCCGGCCTTAGGGCGGCCGTCGAGCTCAAGAGGAGATACGGGGACAGGCTTAACGTCGGCATAATAAGCAAGGTCCAGCTGATGAGGAGCCACAGTGTGGCCGCAGAGGGAGGAACGGCAGCAGTCCTATACCCTCAGGAGGGGGACAGCTTCGCCCTGCACGCCTGGGACACCATAAAGGGATCCGACTTCCTGGCCGACCAAGACGTCGTGTGGAACTTCGTGAAGCTTATGCCAGAGGAGATAACTCTGCTTGACCACTGGGGCCTCCAATGGACAAGGCGCCCAGACGGAAGGATAATGCAGAGGCCGTTCGGAGGTCACAGCTTCCCCAGGGCCACCATGGCTGCTGACAAGGTGGGCCACGCCGAGATGAGGACGCTCTACAACAAGCTGCTACAGTACGACGGGTGGGAGAAGTACGACGAGTGGTTCGTGACGAACTTCATTATTGAGAACAACGAGTACAGAGGGTTATTCGCCATCAACGTCAAAGAGGGAAGGCTATATATGTTCAGGAGCAAGGCCGCGATAATAGCCATGGGAGGTATAGGCAGGATCTACGCCTTCACTACATATTCGCACACAGCGACCGGGGACGGGATGGCCGCGGCATACCGCGCCGGCCTCCCAATAAAGGACCCTGAGATGGTTCAGTTCCACCCCACCGGCCTCGTGCCAACCGGCATACTCATAACTGAGGGGGCGAGAGGCGAGGGAGGTATCCTGAGGAACAAGAACGGCGAGAGGTTCATGGCCAGGTACGCGCCCAAGTTCCTTGACCTGGCCCCGAGGGACGTCGTCTCAAGGGCAATGTTCACTGAGTACCTCCAGGGAAGGACCTTCGTTGATGATGTCACTGGGATGCCCTACCTCCTCCTAGACCTAACTCACCTCGGTGAGGAGAGAGTCAACGAGAAGCTTCCGAGCATCAGGGAGATAGGATTGAGGTACGTCGGAAGGGACATCGTGTCCGAACCTCTTCCGGTCTTCCCAGCAGCCCATTACCACATGGGTGGAATCGCAACGGACTCCCTGTACAGGGTGATGACGGCTGATCACAAGTGGGTGAGGGGGCTCTTCGCCGCTGGGGAGGCCTCAGCGGCATCACTGCACGGCGCCAACAGGCTTGGCAGCAACTCCACAGCCGAGTGCCTCGCAAGTGGGAGGATCGCGGGTGTGCTCGCAGGGGAATATGCCCTTAAGGCGTCCTCACCACCTGAGCCATCCCCTGAAGCGATCAAGAAGGAGGAAGAATTCGTCTGGGGGCTACTTAAGAGGGAGAGCGGCACCCCATCATATCAGGTCAAGAGGAGAATACAGGACATAATGATGAAGGACTTCTACGTGTTCAGAGATGGCACCAACATGAGTGAGGGGCTCAGCGAGCTCCTGAAGCTAAGGGACGCTTACCTCAATGAGATCTACATTGAGGACAAGAATAGGGCCTTCAACACCGACCTACTTGCCGCCCTGGAGACCTATAACATGCTCACAGACGCCATCATCGTCGCCTCAGCTGCCCTCAACAGGACTGAGAGCAGGGGAGCCCACTACAGGGTCGACTACCCGAAGAGGGATGACGCGAACTGGCTTAAGCACACAATTGTCGTGAGGGACTCTAGTACAGCCCTTGGCGTCAGCTTTTCATACTGGCCCGTCAACATCACCACATGGAAGCCTGTTGAGAGGAAGTACTGAGGCGATGGGCCATGTCAGATGCCAAGCCAGTTGAGAGGGAAAACAGGCCGGGCTTCTGGAGGTCGAGCATAAACCCGTGGACCGTTAGGACGAGGGACAACCCAGAGAGGGTCGCCTTCGTGCTCCATAGGATAACAGGCTTCATCATAATCGCCTTTCTCCTCGCCCACATACTGGAAACCGACTCCCCAGTATGGGCACCCATTGTCTTTCACGTCAGCGGTTGGACTTTCTGGTCTCACATAATGAACATTGAGGCAGGTCTTGTCTTCAGGATCGGAGAATTCATAATCGCTGGCGCCGTGCTCTTCCACGCGCCTAACGGCGTCAGGCTACTTCTGACGGAGTTCTTTGGTGTCGGCGTTGGGAAGCCAGAGGACCCTAAGCCGCCGTTTATCCCGGGGACCTTCAGGGCCGCCCAGAGGCAGTGGCTTTATGCAGTTTTTGTCGTCTGGATCGTGCTCTGGCTCATAGCAGGGGTGGTCATATTCTCGTGAGGGGTGATAGATATGGGAGCTAGGGCCTCAAGCCTCCAGATATGGCAGTACATAACGGCCGTCCTCCTGATCGGCCTTCTTGGGTTCCACCTTGTAGAGAGGCTGCCCTGGATATGGGGACTTTCAACCATGGATCAGACGCTGACGTCAGCATTCGTCTACCACTCCTACACCTCGTATGGATGGGCTCTGCTGCTGCTTGCCTACGTTGCCCTCTTCCATGGACTTAACGGGGTTAGGGGAATGCTCCTTGAGCTCAGGCAGGGTAGGCTCTACACAACCACGATCAACGTGCTGTTCTGGGTAGTGTTCATCGTGTTCGCAATCATTGCCACCGCAACCGTTGTGAAGCTGCCTCCCTACCCGTAGGGGTGAGACCAGATGGCCATAGATATTGAGGCCGCGAGAAGGGTTCCACCCAAGGTCGTCACGATAAGGGTGAGAAGGTACGACCCGGAGACCAGGAGGACGTGGTGGCAGGAGTACAAGGTAGAGGCCAATAGGGGCATGACTGTACTTGATGCGCTTCTGAGGATAAAGGAGGAGCAGGATCACACCATTGTGCTCAGGTACAGCTGCAGGCAGGGCATATGCGGGAGCTGCGGAGTCGTTGTCAACGGCACTCCAAGGCTCGCCTGCCAGACACAGATTAGCGAGGTGGCGACCGAGGCAAAGCCCGTGATAACGGTCGAGCCGCTGTATAACTTCCCAGTAATCAGGGACCTAGTGACCGACTACATGGAGTTCTTCAACAAGCACAGGAGCGTCAAGCCCTACCTGATAAGGAAGGACAGGGAGGAGCAGGAGAACCCGAAGGGACAGTACGACATGTACCCAGAGGAGTACCTCCAGATCTACCAGTACACCAACTGCGTCTACTGCGGGCTCTGCTACGCCGCTTGCCCAGTTGTGGCTGCAGACCCTGAGTTCCTGGGCCCACAGGCCCTAATGTTCGCCCTAAGGTTCGTCAACGACGCGAGAGACGAGGCTTGGGGCGAGAGGTTCCTCATAGTTGACACCGAGCACGGGTGCCACAGGTGCCACTTCGCCGCATCTTGCAGCGCCGTCTGCCCAAAGGCCGTCGACCCTGCCGGCGCTATACAGGCGCTTAGGAGCAAGCTGTTCAAGTACAGGCTTGGCCTGTTCAAGAGGAGGGTAAGCAAGATCGTAGGCCCACCCCCAGACAAGGGCGAGAGGACACCGCTGCCGCCTGAGGCCGAGACGCTGCCTGGCGTCGACCTGAAGAAGCTGGAGCAGGAGCCTGTTATGATTAGGCTGCCAGAGTAGTGAAGACCTCACAGGCTCGTCTTCCTTCCTACTTTGTCTTCCTTAACCCTTTATTTTACCAAAACCAGCCCCATCCTAAGCCCTTGGGCGACAGAACGATAAGCGTCACAGGGGTATCAGCGTAAGCCCTACCCCAGGGATACGGGCGGCAGGAAGAGCGCTGTAAGAAGGACTAGGCCCCAGGGTCAGCAGGTCAACCTGGTAGCCTAACAGCTCGAGAGGCCGGCCTGCCGCCTGGTGCCGATATGATTGACAAAACTTGATATACCATGTCAGCAAGCCAAAAACCCTTCGCTAGCCCAATACAGTGGAACACTATGCCCCCGCCAATGTTTGGCTCGGAGGAGGCGCTCACAAAAATCACGTGTAGATCTTGACGTACCTTCCGATATACGGCCTGTCCTTGTCTGAGTTAATGTACTGCCTCAACGCCCTCCTTATGATCTCAGATTTGGGTATATTCCTTCTCCTAGCGTACTCCTCAAGTAGCTCGAGCAGATCATCCTCAACCTTAAAGCTTAGCACCCTCACATCTCCTCACCTCCATTACTTCCCTTACTTGAACCCGCCTGCTATACTTGGGTACTACCTAGAGCCTTTATTGAAAGCGCGGAGCAGAGATCAAGAGGCCTCTGGCAATAGGAATCCATGTAGCATAAGAGTATATTAGGGCTCGCTCTGTACTACTCTTGTAACTGGGAGACAGGCCGTGCCCACAGTACACCTGTCGCTCAGCGACGCTATGTATAAACAGCTCAAGGATAAGTCGGACGAGATAGGGATACAGGTCACCGACCTCATAAAGTTATACATCAAGCTCGGCCTCCAGGGCGGGCTGTCGCCAAGACAGTCAGCTGAGGAAGGGGTTGTAGTAAATCTTTCGAACAGGCTCGACAAGCTCGAGAGGGACCTAAAGCTCAAGGTCACCATGATGGAGGGGAGGTACAGGCAGCTCGAGGAGACCCTTGAATACGTCCTCCAAAGACTTGACTCCCTTGAGGACCTAATAACGGAGGTTAAGGCCAAAAGGGCCCTGGGCGTCGTTGAGCAGGAGGGCGCTTCCCCTAGCACCTGATGGGCGTACAGTTAGACCTGACGAGCCTTCCTATCCCCTGCCTCCTGACCTCAGACACGTTCAGGGGCCTCTCCGAGGCCGCTCCCCTGAGCTCAAACAGGTCGTACTCAAGGTCGAGCTCCGTATAGATGCACCGGGAGTTGAGGACCTGCCTTGCCTGGGAGATTCCCATTGTCCCATCTACAAGCTTCGCCAGGGGGCTTCTCTCGTAGGTGACGTCCACGTCAAGCAGGTAGGTCGTCGCGATTACCGGCGAAAGGCTGACCGACCGGGTGCCTTCCCTCATCCTCCTTGGCCCCTGCTCACCCCTGAATGCGAGTAATGGCATGAGGGAGGCCTCCGTTACTACACCATTCACGACGTTCTGTAACACGCTGACCTCATCACTCTCAAGGCCATGGATCCCTATGAGGCCCCCGCTTCTGGCGATGTCGGCAACATATGAGAGCACGAGTTCTGTGGAGAGCTCACCGTCGGCACCCGGGGCGTGTACTGCGAGGAGCCTGCGTACGCCGCTTGAGGCATGAAGCCCTGCGAGCGCTACCGAGTCTGCCAGCGGGCTCCAAAGGCCCTCCTCGCATCCCAGCGCTAATACGTCACCACCTACGTCAACACCTATCACTACCTCGACGCCGAGCTGGCCGCTGACGCCCTCAATAGCCTGTCTTACCCCCTCTGAGCCCTTGCTTATGTCAATGAATAACGCCTTTTCGTTGATGAGCCCCGCTACCCTGACGAGCTGTGGCTTGAGCTCTCTGCCGAACCTTAGGGCGTAGGAGGAGCCGGTGACCAGGGCTGAGGAGGGACCCAGGGGCTCCACGTCAATCATGGACTCAAGGGGTATGGGGCCAGGGTAGGGGTCGACCGAGTACCTCTCCCAGACCACCGCCCCAAGAAGCGGGATGCCACCTAGCTTCCTTACCTTTAGGTACATGTAGAGCGCCCCAACTACATCACCTCCTCCTCCGATACCGAAGACGAGCACCTTTCTCCCCTTAACCGCACCAGCCAACGACGTGGGCCTCTCCAAGGTAACCCACGCAAGAACGAGCTGGGGCAATTAAGTCTCTCCCCCTTTACGGCCCTTAATATGGGACTACATGGAGGCGCTCTCTTGTCTTTCAACTGCCCCCGCCATGTATTTTCCCTTCAAGACCCGTACATGTCAGACACAGCCAAGGGTTCCGCCGTCAAGGAGTATTGAGGTTCCCGTCAGGTACTCTGGGGACTTTAGCAGCCATTTGATAAGATCCTTGAACTCGTCTGGCCTGCCAAGCCTGTTGAGCGGCGATATCCCAGCCACCCTCCTCTCCCAGAACTCCCCAGGGGTTAGCCCCTCCATCTGCGCCAGGGAGCTTATGAGCCTCTCGGAGCCAGGCGTCCTAAAGCTCCCTACCTCAACCACCAGGACCCTCAGCCTTTGTGGGTACCTCCTCGAGAATAGCTTGGCCAAGGCAGGCAGCGAGGCCCTGACCACGTCTGAGACGCCGGTTGGCCACATCGGGCACCTAGAGGAGAAGCTGGACACCAGCGCGACCGTCGTTTTTGTGGTGTTTCGCCTCACTAAGGCCGAGAGGAACGAAGCCGGCGAGGCAACGTACATGTTGAAGGCGTAGACCCAGTCATCCCAGTTCGCGTTCGCGGGTTCGCAGGGCTCGCAGGGTATATTACCATAGCTCATGAGGGCGAATTCGACACCACCCATCGAGCTGACAGCCTCTTCTGCGACCCTGGCGGCATCCCCCCTCATGGTTAGGTCAGCCCTAAGGGTTCTCACAGCTACTCCATACCTTGTCGAAATGTCAGCGGCTAGCCTGGAGAGCTCCCCCTCAGACCTGGCCGACGTCAGGAGCTCACACCCCTCCTCTGCTAGGGCCTCAGCGGCCAGGAGGCCAAGCCCGCTCGTGGCCCCAGTGACTACAGCTCTGCAGGGCATGGACGCCCACAGGCTCATAGCGCGCACGTATTAATTTGGATTTTGAGCTCCTGACAACTGGCCTTGAGGACCGAAAGGGTACTTGAGCTTAGGGAAGTGACTAAGAGGTTTGGGGACGTTGAAGCGCTCAGGTCAGTTAGCCTCAGCGTTTCAGGCGGTGAGTTCATAGGGCTAGTCGGCCCCAATGGCGCAGGTAAGACAACCCTCATCAGGGTGTCACTGGGCCTCCTGAGGCCCGAGGCCGGCTCGGTGAGGCTGATGGGCGCTGACCCCTTCATTAACCCAACGGCAAGGGAGAAGGTAGGGGTTATATTCGAAAGGCCAAACCTACCTCCCTCAATGCCGCTCGTCGACATTCTTTCCAGGGCGGCCAGGATCTACGGCGCATCGAGCGACGAGGTAAGGAGGTCCATTGAACTCACTGGCCTGAAAGGACACGAGCTGAAGCCATTCGGTCACCTCAGCGCGGGGTTGAAGCAGAGAGCGGCAATTGCACACGCGCTGATAGCGAGGCCTTCCCTCATAATGGCTGATGAGCCTACAAGCAACCTGGACCCTGTCGAGAGGCAGGAGGTCCTAAACCTGTTGGCAGACCTTAACAGGGAAGGCACGACAATACTACTCTCAAGCCATGTGCTCTCAGAGGTCCTGAGGGCCGTAAGAAGGGTAGCCGTAATGAAGGCAGGCACAATAATAAGTGTAGGCCCACCTGATGAAATCGTGGCTGGCATGAGGGTTGGGAGGGTCAGGACGCCAGAACCTGAGGCCCTGGCTAAGGTGCTGGCAGAGAGGGGGCTTGAGGCCAAGGTTCAGGCCCAAGCGGTCTACGTAAGGATAAAAGGTGACGCCGAGGAGAGGGAGCTCTTGCTCGCCCTCGCCGACGCCGTTCAGAAGGGCCTAAGGTACTATGGGATTGACCTTGTAGAGCCCGGCCTTGAGGAGGTGCTTAGGTGATGTCCCTCAGGAGGCCTCTGGAGCTGCTGTACATGGATCTATGGGACGCGCTTAGACCGCCAGCGTTTGACATCATGCTGCTGGTGGTCGCAATTCTCGCCGGGGCCCTCACAGTACTCCAGCCCGTTTCCTCAGGGATGGCCGCTATGGCTCCCTCAAATGGCTTCAATCCCGTCTACCTTTCCCTGTTTGTGACAACTATTTACATAGCTCTCAGGAGCTCAAGCGACCTGGTGAACGTGATACAGAGCGGGGTTATGCAGGTCTACATGTCGTACCCGGTGTCGAGGAGGGCTGTGGCGGCGGTCCTCTACGTCACGAGGTCACTCATACCAGCCGTGCTACTTCTGGGCCTCCCAGCCCTGATAATGGCGATCATTCTCTACCCGGTTGTCCTGAGGAATCCGGCCCAGTACTTGGCCCTCTGGGCTTCCTACCTTCTCCAGAGCCAGATGTACGGTGCCTTCTTCCTGCTCTTATCCACTCGCCTCAGGTCGCCCGGGGCTGCGATGGTGGCAAGTGTCTCGTTCTACTTCAGCTACATCGCGTTCTCGACATTCCTTGGCCTGTTGGGCATAATGGACGGTATAGGCCCGCTGCTCAGGATCTCAAATGCCATGGGCTTCTACTACGCAATTTACTACTATATGACTATGTCTGACGAGCCCGCATGGATAGTCTTCGTCGTCCCAGCCCTCTTCATGGCATTCATCGCAACCTACTTCACGTATGTTATAAGGGGGTTTGAGCCGACATGAGATGGTTCAGCTCAACACTCTCGAGGTTTCTCGTATATGTGGCGGTAGCGCTTGTTGTAAGTGCTGTAGTCGGGTCGATCTTCGGTGTGAAGCTCACCACCACCTATGAGGCCTCCGTCCCTTCCTCAAGCGTTGGAGCCGCGGTAGCCGTCGTGATGCCTACCTCGTCAGGTGGCGTAGCATACGTTAACGTAACAGGGGCATCTGAGGTGCTTTACCTCACGCTAGGGACCAACCCAATAGAGCTCCTCCCCCAGGTCCACGGCCTCGGGCTCAGGATAGTTACGCTTGAGGGGACAACCGACCTGAGGGCGGGGCTGATGATAGAGGTGGCGGGGATTCAGGGAAACCCTATCTTCGTTGAGGAGGCCTTTGAGAGCGTTGTTAAGCCGGCCTCACAGGCCAACGGGGTATACACCATCAGGTCCCCCGTAGGCCCTAGCGAATACCTAATAGTGGTCGCGGTTCCAAGCAACACAAGTCAGGCGGTCTCCTTCAGCTTTCACTATCACGTCACGGGCTACTCAAGGCTCACCAACCTCGGGGCTGTGGTCGCCTCCACTGTCCTGGTGGTTGCCGCAGCCCTCTATGACTTGAGAAGCAGGTCACACTTATAATCCCGATAGGACGGTTGCCGTTGGCGATACCCATGCCGGAAGCCCAGCAGTCCCTCGTGCTCGTCGGGAAAAAGCCCATGGTCAACTACGTGCTTGCAATAATAGAGGCCTTCACCAATAACCCGAACGCTGAGGTCGTAGTGAAGGCCAGGGGCAACGCAATATGCAAGGCCGTTGACACTATAAGCACGGTTAAGAACAGGTACTTCAAGGACGTCTACGTTAAGTCCTTCGGTGCTACCTATGAGGATGTCAAGACGGAGAAGGGGCCTGTCAAGCTGCCCGCCGTAGAGATAGTTATTGGGAGGTCGCAGCAGTCGCAGACCTAGGCTTCCTCCTCGCTCACCCCTAGCCTCCTCAACAGGCTTCTGTCGCGCCTGATCCTCTTTATCATAGCCTTTACTGACTTGTAATATGTTAATAGCTCCTTGACGTCAGACACTGTGGTCCCTGACCCAATAGCTATTCTCCTTATCCTGCCCCTGTCTATCATGTCAGGGTTGTCAAGTTCCTCGTAGGTCATGCTTTCAATGATATTAAGCCACTTTCTTATCTTCTCCTCGCCAATTCTCGCCTGGTCGTCGCCCAGCCTCACGGGCAAAACCGAGGTCGGCAGCATCTCAAGGAGCTTGCTCAAGGGCCCCAGCCTCCTTATTGACTTAAGCTGGGCGTATATGGTCCTCATGGTCACCCGACCCTTGGCTATGTCCTCCTCAACAACCCTCACGGCCATCTCCTCGGCCTCAGCCTCCTTAACCCTCTCCAGTAGGGACCTTATGTCGCCGAGGCCCATGACCCTTGCAATGAATCCCTGGGGGTCAAAGGGCTCCAGCTCGTCGATCTTTTCACCAGTACCAACGAACTTGACCCTGGCGCCTGTGGCTGCGACAGCTGACAGGACGCCACCTCCCCTGGCAGAGCCGTCAAGCTTCGTGACTACGATCGAGCCGACAGGCGTCGCATTGTGGAACCTCATGGCTAGGTCATAGGCCCTCTGCCCTATGGCGGCGTCTATGACCAACACGACCTCGTCAGGCCTTACGGCGTCAGCGATCCTCCTCATCTCCTCCAGGAGGGCCGCCTCATTCCCGTAACCGTGCCTGCCAGCAGTGTCAATTATGATCACCTGTGCGCCCTTGGAGGTCAGCTCCTTGAGTCCTCTTCTGGCTATGTCCTCGGCTACGCCCTTATCCTCACCATAAAACATTACACCCGCCTGCTGGGCTAGCGTTCTCAGCTGTTCAAGGGCAGCGGGTCTGTAGGTGTCGGAGCTCACAAGGCCGACCCTGTAGCCCCTGGAAGAGTAGTATCGCGCGAGCTTGCCGGCAGTCGTGGTCTTGCCGGACCCCTGAACACCGACGAGGAGGATAACCCAGGGCAGCTTCCTTGGGAGTACGTTGGGCCTCTCCTCGCCTCCAAACATTGAGACGAGCTCCTCGTAGACAACCTTGATGAACCAGTCCTTCCTGCTGACGCCAGGGGGCGGCTGCTGGCTGAGTGCCCTCTGCCTGATGGCGTCCGTGAGCTTCTTCACCAGGGAGACGTTCACATCGGCCCTTATCAGCTCCCTCTGGAGGTCCTTGATGAACTCGTTGACTGACTCCTCGTAGCTTCTGCCGCCTCCTAGGAACTTCCTGACGGCCTCCCTTAGCCCCTCTAGCACCAACCCTATCCAAGGCCTGGGTGCCCTTGAGGCTAATAACCTCCCCTTCCAGAGCTGGGCCGAGCCGCTATGGTGGGCTTTGAGCTCAGGGCCGTCACCCTTCACGTTGGCACCCTCAACCATGGAGAAGGGTCACTTGATGGGCTCCTTGATGATATTGCCTTTAGGGCCCTTGAGGCCGTCGACAAGGCGTCAGCTGTAACAGGGCTGAGGCCTACGTATGTCAGGGTAGCGATGCCTGAGCTCAGGGCCGAGCACGCCAGGTCCCTTTCAGCTGTGGCCGAGAGGCTTGGTGGGGACGTCCTTATTAATGGGGGGCAGGTTCCTGCCTCAGCGGACCTCCGTCCCTTCTCCGACCTGCCAGCCGCTGGCGTCTACTTTTCAATCCTCATGACTTCAAGGTCCTGGGAGGAGGCCAGGAGGGCGTCCGAGTTCATACACTCCCTCTCCTCCTCTGACCCATCGCTGGCAACAAAGGTCGCTGTAAATGCGCTAGGCGAGAAGTCATACATCACGCCGTACTACCCGCTGGCGTCAGCCATACCTGGCAGGGACATAGTTACGACCGCGCTTACCTACCCCAGTTATCTCCTTGACGCCTTTGGTAAGGGCGGAATTGAGGGGCTCTCAAAGGCCGCATCTAGGGCGGGCTCAGAAGCGGTTAGGTTCGCTGAGGAGGCCGCCAGGGCGCTAGGCTTCGAGGTAGGAGGGGTTGATCTCAGCGTTTCCCCGTGGATGGACGACTCGACCCTCGCGCTGGTCGAGGTGATCTCGGGGGTCAGGATGCCCAGAGCTGGCTTCACCAACGGAGTAAGGGCCGTGAACGAGGCGATCGCAAGGGCCTCAGCTGACCTGAAAACGACTGGGTTCAATGAGGTAATGCTTCCAGTTGCTGAGGACTCAAAGCTCAAGGCCAGGGCCTCTGAGGGCGACGTGACCGCGAGGTACCTCGCCATGCTCAGCGGGGTCTGCGTGACAGGCCTTGACATGGTTGCGGTCCCAGCTTCCGTGAACGACGTGGCAGGGCTCATCCTTGACGTGGCGTCATACGCCTCAGCCAAGGGGAGGACGCTGGGGGTCAGGGTGATCCCAGTGGAGGGCGCTGAACCAGGGGACAAGGTAGACCTTGGACGCTTCGGCGAGGCGCCCATAATATCAATATGAGTTAGCTAATCAGCTTGAGGGCCTCATCTGGCGTCAGCACCTCGTACCCCCCTGCGGTCCTAACGACCTTGGCCTCAGCCCTCATCCCGCAGCGACCGTAGGCAGAGAGGCCCGCCTCAGCGATGTCGCCTAGGGACCCCTCGGGCCCCAGAGCAAGTATTGAAGGCCCTGCCCCGCTTATGGCAATGCCGTAGGCGCCAGCGGCAAGGAGGGCATCCCTTGCCTCCCAGAAGCACGGCACGTGAGGGGACCTGGCAAGGGTCACCACGTCAGAGTCCATCAGCCTACCAGCAACCTCAAGGTCGCCGCTGATCAGGGCCGCAAGGAGGGTTAGGGCCATGGAGGAGTCCCTAACGTGCCTCCTGAAGTCAACGGAACCAGGGAGAACGCTCCTCATCAGCCTGGTCTTGCCCCTTACCGGCTCAACCACGGGCCTTATCACGAGGAGCCTGAAGTCTATTGGGAACCTCTTAGCCACGAGCCGATCCCCCATTAGGCTCACTACGACTAGCCCCCCAAGGGAGCTTGCCGCGGCATTGTCATAGTGAGGGGTTCCCGCCGAGGCCACCTCCGCCCTGCCCGCCAGGTAGGCCACGTCCCAGGGCCCCAGGTCAAGCCCAGCGGCGGCTGTGAGGGCCGCCAGAGTTGACACCGCCGAGGCCGCGCTCCCCCCTAGACCCGACGAGACAGGTATTCCCTTCCAGAGCGTGACCCTGACGTCTAGGCTGACCCCTTTTGATGCCATAAGCTCCCTCAGCCCGGCCTCCGCCGTGTTGGGGTCGGACACGTAATGAGAGAACGGGCCAATGGTCTTTACCTCAACGAACCCATTGCCGGGAGATGCCTCAACGCATGCCACGTCATAGTACGCAGTGTGGGCCACTGCCAGGGAGTCAAAGCCTGGGCCCAGGTTAGCGCTGCTCGACCACGCCCTGGCGCAAGCCCTCGACATTTCCTCCTTGAACTCAAGTGGGGGGAAATTTAGATTTTTCCCACCCTTTTCCTTCTGTATTACAGGGCGTACACAGCTGCTGCGGAACGCCTATATCCCTAAGGCTCTCAGGGCGACGCGATGGGGCTAGAGGAAGAGCTCTGGGACAGGATAAGGGCCGAGATAGAGGAACTCGCTGACAGGGGCTGCTATGAACGCGTGAGCAACGCCATAAGCCTAGGGATAGCCACGAAGCTGAGGGTGATCGCGGCTGCCCTCCTAGGGTACGGCAAGGACCCCCCTAGGAGGATCGTTGACGTTGGGTGCGGTCCAGGGGTCTCGACTAACGTGCTTAGGGCGCTTTACCCGGACGCCGAGATAATCGCTGTCGACCCCTCGTTCTCAAACTTGGTTAAAGCGAAGGCCAGGGTAATGGGGGCGACTGCCTGCCTGAGCTCAGTCTTCGAGGCGATCCCCCTTGCCCTCTCCTCCGTCGACGGGGTTGTCGCCATGTTCTCCTTCAGGGACGTAACTGACTACGTCAGGTCCCTTGACGAGGCGAGGCGCGTCCTTACACCTGAGGGAAGGCTTGTCATACTTGACCTCTATAGGCCTGAGGGGCCCCTCGAGTCCCTGCTGACCGCTATGCAGTTCAGGGTCGTTGCCCCCGCCGCTGGCCTCGCCCTTGGCTGCGGCTGGGAGGGCCTTAAGTTCGCCGACATCTACCCGACAGTCCTTAGGATGTTGACCCCACGGCAGCTATTGAGGGAGGCGCTAAAGAGGTTCAGGAGGGCCGCCTTCGTGAGGACTCCGACTGTCGTCGGGATCCTCTTAGCGGACAACCCTAGAGCTTCGTGATGGTGAACCTTATCAGGTCTCCCGACCTGTTTACCTCAAACCTGACCCTCCTGCTGTCCTTCAGTGTGTAAACTATCATGGTGGCGCACCTCCAAGAGTCCATCAGCACCTCCGCGGCCTCGCCCGGCTTTAGCAGGTCCAGGACCCTTGTAACGAGCACGTAACCCTCAGGGCACTCCTTACCCCTAAAGTCGAAAGTCCTCAAGCTCGCCTCCTTCTATATTAACAGAACGTCGGGGTTATAGGTATGCGTTAGGAGGGGAACATCGCGTTTGAAACTATGTACTCCACCAGGGGCCTGTTCCTGTCCAGAACCAGCACCTCGGCTATGCCCTTCATTAGCTCCTGCCTCACTGTGGCCGCGCACTCGGGGTCGTTGAAGCTCGCGTTCCTCATGACAAGGTAGAAGCCTGCCCCTGCGTCGTTGAAGTAGAGGAAGTAGGCCCACTCCATGTCCTGCGAGACTGCCGGGATGAGGGTTCCCGGCCTCAGGTACCTGAAGGCCTTCACGGGCTCACCCAAGACTGATGGAAGGCCGCTGCTACATATCACCCATGAGGCCGAGCACCTGTCTAGGGCCCCCCTTCTGCACGCCAAGGCTTTTTGCCTCCCTAGTGGCGAGTCCTTAACGTATAAATTCCTTAGCTTACAGGCCTACGCGGTGAATCGCTCTGAAGTTCCTGAGGTGCAAGCCGAGCCAGATCCCAACAGGCGTCGGCAAGAAGGTCGCCATAATAGGGGCCGGCACGGCCGGTCTGGGTGCGGCTGGCGTCCTCAGGTGTAAGGGCTACCAGGTCACGTTCTATGACATGCTTCCTGAGCCTGGAGGCATGCTCATCTTCGGCATACACGTGGACAGGATCCCCAAGCCTCCGATAAGGGAGGGCGTGAAGGAGCTCGTCGACGCAGGGGTAGAGTTCGTGCTGAACACGAAGGTTGGCGACAAGCAGCTGGATAAGATGGACGAGGTCGTGAAGCCGAAGAACGTAGTCGATCTTGAGGACATAGTCAGGTCCTACGACGCTGTCCTGATCGCGACCGGCACATGGACCAGCAACAAGTCCAACGTGCCAGGCGAGGAACTGCAGTGGGTTTACCCCGCCATGGAGTTCCTTGTAGCGACCCACCTTGCCAAGTTCGGCTACAGGCCATGGGAGATAGTCCCTGACGTCAAGGGCGACCTCCTCGTCATCGGCGGGGGCTACACGGCTGAGGACGCAGCCTACGTGCCCAGGACCTACCCTGAGTACAGAGATAGGGTGAGGAGGGTCGTGCTCAGCTACAGGAGGACGAGGAACGAGGCCCCCATGGGGCCCATGGAGATGACTAACATTGAGGCGTCCGGTGTCGAGATATGGGAGCTCACGGTGCCGACAGCCTACCTGGAGGAGCAGGGCAGGAAGGTCGTGAGGATAATCAGGAACAGGCTGGTCCAGGTGCCCGGCGAGAAGAGGCCAAGGCCTGAGCCAATACCTGGGAGCGAGTTCAACGCGTACTTCGATTTCGTACTCGAGGCTATAGGCGAGAGAGCGACCCCGCCCTTTGAGTCTGAGTGCTGCGGGATAAAGATCGACCCGAGGTGGGGCACGATCATAGTTGACAAGGATCACATGACGAGTAGGAAGGGCGTCTTTGCGGCTGGCGACGTAGTCCACGGCCCGAGCCAGCTGGGCCCAGCCCTGAAGAGCGGCATGGACGCAGCTAACGCCATCATAAGGTATCTAAGCCAAAGCTGACGGCTCCCTGCTCTAAAAGGGGAGGCTTGTCATCCGTTTTGTCATTCTAATCGTTTTCATTCATTTCGTTAAGGGAGCTCTCCGGCTGCGAGCTTTATTACATTTCTGACGTTCTCATAGGTCTCGATGGAGTCTACCTCGCTGACGCTGAACCACTTCCCGTTCCTGAGCTCGCCTCCCACCCGTTTGACCCTGAAGATCAGGTCATAGTGTATGTGAGTCTCCGTCGGGTACCTCACGATCTCCCTGAGGATCGCGATTGGCAATACCTCGTCGACGGCCTCGCCAGAACCCACCCGCTGGAGCCTGCCGACAGGAGCAACATCGAGACCCGTTTCCTCCCTAAATTCCCTAACGACGGCCTCGCTAGGAGTCTCGTCAGGCTCGACGTGACCTCCAGGGTATATCCAGACACCGAGCTTCTCATGCCTTATCAGGAGGACATTTCCGTCCTCAATAAGGACCCCGCTCGCCACAACGCACTTCCTGACCAAGACCTACACCTAGGCACTTACCTCGCTAACGAACCTCTTTGAGGCCTCGGCGAGCCTTCTCCTGACCTCCTGGACGGCCTCCTCCTTCGCCTTCCTCAGCCCCTCGACCTGCATCTCATAGATCTGCCGAAGCGCCTTTGACTGCTCCTCGAACTTCCTCTTTGCCAGGTCGCTAATGGAGCTCAAGCAGGTCCCGAGGAAAAAGGTGACTTAGGATTTAAAAACGGATTAGTCGTCACGAACCCAGTAAAGAGAGCACTTGGCTGGCGTAGGGGGACTCCTTGATGGCCTGGTTCAGCACCTTTTCGTCCCTCGCCCTCAGGTCTGGTGGGAGCCTCCTCTGGGCCTCCAGTCTCGCCCTCAGCACGGTGCGGGCGGCTTCTGCTGGCAGGCCCGCGATCAGCGAGATATTAGTCTTGCACACCTCCTTGTACTGGTCATCGGTTGCCACCAACGAAAGCCCCTTCAGGAAGTCAACGAGGGCCGAAACAAGCTGTTCATAGGCAAGACCAGCGAGCTGGCCGAAGACGCCCCTTAAGATCTCCTCTCTCCCCCCTTGGGCGAGGCGGTCACTAACCTCCTCAGGTCAAGGGACATGGGGGCACGAACTACAGCAGCCTCTCCCATAATTTAAGCAGGATAAGATAGAGGGGCTCGCCCTACCATTATCGGTGACCCCTCATGGCCGAGGCGAGGGCACCTATTATGACAAGGATCGCCATAACCCAGTAGACGCCCCTCAGCCCCTCAACGAACACAGGCCCGGCAACCTGAACGGACTGCGTCCTCAGACCCGTGAAGACGTCAATGAGCACAGGCCTTGGTATGTAGGCCGCCGCGAGAGCGCCGGCCAGGGCGACGCTGAGGGACTGACCCGTGAACCTCATGACGCTTAGTGTGGCTGAGGCTACGGCCAACCTGTCCCGGGGGGCTGAACCCATGACAGAAGCCGTGTTAGGGCTTGAGAAGAGGCCCATCCCTACACCTATCAGAAGCGTCCTCCAGGTTATATCGGCCAGGGTGGCGCGGTCGCCCAGGAGCGAGAGCTGGAGGAGCCCCAGCGCTATCAGGGCCATGCCTGTGGTCGCGAGGGGCCTGGCGCCGAGCCTGTCAGAGGCCCATCCGCTTATCGGCGAGATAGTGACCATCGTTAGTGAGAGGGCTAGAAGCGGAACGCTTGCGAGGACTGGCCTCATCCCAAGGACCTCGATCATGTAGTAGCTGAGGAAGAACGGGACGAAGAAGTAACCGGAGTAGTTGAGCAGGGCAGCCAGGTTCCCCATTGAGAACGAGACCGACCTGAACATTGACAGGTCAAGCAGGGCCTGGCTGCCAGCTCTCGCCTCCCATAGGATGAATGCCGCTATGATCAGGATCCCGGCCGCGAGTAGGGCTTCATAGGGGGCTGACCAGCCGACGAAGCTCCCAACAGTTAACCCCATGAGCGAGGCCCAGAGGCCGACGAACGCGAGGGCTCCTCCGGCCAGGTCAAGCCTCCCCCTGGCAGGTGGGCGGGACTCCCTAAGCCTGATGGCCGATAGCGCGAGCCCGACGGCGGCTGGTGGCACGGTAGCCATGAAGACCCACCTCCAGCTCGGGAGGCCGAGAATCATCCTCGCTGTGACTATTGCCCCTCCTAGGACTGGTCCCACCGTGGTCCCGGTGTAGACGGCGAGGCTCCAGTAACCGAACGCCTTGCCCCTCTCCCATCGTGGATAGGACTCGGTTATGATGGCCCCACTAGCAGATAATATCATGGCTGCCCCCGCCCCCTGGACAACCCTCCACGCGTCGAGCTCAACGGGCGTTGAAGAGAGGGCGCACATGAGCGTCGCTAGGGTGAAGACAGCGAATCCGGACGTAAAGACCCTCTTCCTCCCCCTTAGGTCGGCAAGCCTGCCGAAGAGCAGGAGGAAGGAGGAGAGGGATACAAGGTAACCTAGAGGTACCCATATGGCCTCGGCGTAGGTTGCCCCTACCCC
>JBMFIT010000014.1:0-24073 GCA_049974445.1 Acidilobus sp. | reverse complement strand
ATGAGTATGAGAAGAGAGATTCCGCGCTGGCTGAGAAGGCTTCTAGCTTTATAAGGGGTAGGAAGTCCGAGGTGTAGCCCATAAGATCCAGCGACCACAGCCTCCGCGTCCAAAGGTTATGGTATCATCTACCGTCCATCTTGGGGCTTCATGCTAAATGCCAGGGCAATGGGCATGAGTGACAGCTGAACCCGCGCCTGGTGACCGTCTAATCTACTGACTTTTAACCAGCATTCCTTAACTGCGCGCAATTGACAAAAGCTAGGGCAAGCCTCACCCTTCAGGGCGGGAAGGAGGTCAGGCCTTCATACCTCGAGGCAGCGATCAGGTTAGTATGTAAGGCGGCTCTATAAATGAAGCAGTCACCAGTGAAGGCTATCTAGCCCCCTAGCGATCCTTGCAAGTCTCATTAATCATACAGATCTCTAAGGCAGACAAGGCATAGGTAAGATATCGTGATGCTGACTAACACAAGGACGACGTAAGGTAGTTATGGTGCGGGGGGTGGGCTTTGAACCCACGCAGGCCTACGCCATCGGGTCCTCAGCCCGACCCCTTTGACCAGGCTCGGGCACCCCCGCACCGCAAAATAAATTGGCGGAAGTGTATATAAACGGTTCGCTCACGATAGAAAGGCGAGGCGAAACCGAGCCCGGTACGGTGTTTAAGTTGATTCAGGAGGACGAAGAGAAAATGGCCAATGAAGCCTTTAGGACCAGGGCAATGTCAAGGCTTCTCAAGAACATAACCATTAGAACCCTATGGCTTTACGTTCTTGCTGTTCTAAAGGAGGGACCCACGTATCCCTATAACGTGAAGAAGGGCATCAGGGAGAAGTTTTCGTTTAATCCACCCACTGTGACGCTCTACACGGTAATGTACAGGCTTGAACGTGAGGGCCTCATCAAGAAGACCGAAAAGGGGACCTATGAGGTCACAGAGGTGGGCCTCCAGGCCCTTAAGGAAGGAGCCAGGCTGCTCAGCGAGCTTAGCCATAAGATAATAGATATGTCTTCTTAAGGGCCTCATTGAGATCGGTGCTCCTCACCCCAGCGGTCAGGGCAGGTCAGCCAACTCATCGGCCAGAACACTTAAGGCCCCTAAGGGGTAATCTAGTTTACGATGAGCCGGGTTGAGCGAGGACCTCGAGGAGGTTATAGTTGAGTACGCAGGTTCCCGGGTGAGAGCGTACAGGGACAGACAGGACGGCCTGCTCGTGTGCCCGATCTGCAGGAGGTCAAAGTTCACAACACCAACTGATCTCCTGGCTCATATCGTGGCCCACGCGAAGGGAACCCTTGAGAAGAGGCGGCAACCTCCCTCAAGGGCGCACTTCGGCGGTGAGGAGGAGCCTTGAGCTCAGGGGAGCCGCTGACATGCAATGTGCTTGACTACGTATTCACGTTTCCTCCTGAGGTCAGGCAGCTAAAGGGAGCCGTCGTGCTTCAGCTTCCGCAGGGGCTTAAGAGGGCAGCTGTTGAGTTAATTAGGTGCCTTAGGTCTGAAGGCCTCGAGCCCGTAATTGACCTAGACCCGTCATTCGGCTCCTGCGACCTTCGTCTGCCTCAGCTAAGGGACTCTCTTGGCGACGATATTGTCATACTCCACGCGGGCCACACTCCCTACTCCCCTGAGCTCGCTAAGCCGATGAGACTCGAGGGGGTTAAGGTAATCTACGTCCCCGTCGTCTTTACTCGGGAAGTCCCTGAGGACTTGATAGCTAAAACTGCTGAGGCGATCACGTCAAGGGGCCTCAGGAAGGTTTCAGTCCTCACAACGGCTCAGCACGTAAATCAGTACGAGCGCGTTGTAAGGCAGCTGAAGTCTTACGGTATCAACGTTGAGAAGGCAGCGGGCCACCCTCCCTATCTGCTCGAAGGCCAGGTGCTTGGGTGCGACTATAGGGTCGTACCCAGATCAGTCGAGGGTTACGTCATACTTGCGGGTGGGATCTTTCACGGCCTAGGTCTTTACCTAGCCACACTCAGGCCGGTTATTCAGATAGACCCATATCGCAACGAAATCAAGGACTTAGCGAGTGAGGGCGAGAGGTTCCTGAGGATCAGGCTTCAGAAGGTCTCACAGGCCATGGACGCCATCAGATGGGGTGTCATAGTGGGCCTGAAGACCGGCCAGTACAGGCCCTGGGTCCTTACCGCCCTCCTCGCCTCGATGAGATACCACAGCAGGGAATTCGCCCTCCTCGCCTCAGAGACTCTTAGCCAGCCGTACCTAAGGGACGTAGACAACGACTGGTTCCAGGCCTTTGTAGTGACGAGCTGTCCAAGGCTGCCTATAGACGACCTCTACGACTACGAGAAGCCTGTGCTCACACCAGGCGAGACATTCATGGCACTTCAGCGCCGTCTCGAGCCCTACATATTCCCTTGGTAGGACCCATGTCCCTGGGCAAGCTTAAGGTCATGCTCGAAAGCGATGTACCCCCTATCCAGAGCCCCAATAGAGCCCTGGAGCAGTACACGACACCCCCTGAGATCGCGCTTGCCATGACCTCCTGGGCGAGGGAGGCCGGCCTACTGGAGGGATCTGTTGTCGTGGATCTAGGCGCCGGCACGTGTAGGATTGCAATAGCTGCCCTACTATTAGGCGCCTCAAGGGCGGTCGCCGTAGACCTGGATGAAAGGCTCGCCAAGCCATGCCTTGAGGCAGGCCGTAAGCTCGGAGTCTCAGGGAGGCTCTCTTACGTGGTTGGGAGAGTGTCGCAGGCCGTGGGGCCACTTAGGCAGGGTGCCTACGACCTAGTCCTGACGAATCCACCCTTCGGGGTATGGAGGAGGGGGGCGGACAGGGAGTTCCTAGTGTACGCGATGAGCCTGAGGCCCAAGGCAATAATAGCAGTAGTGAAGTCCGGTAACCTTGACTTCCACGGCAGGCTGGCTAGGATGGGCAACTACGAGTTGAAGCTTATAGGAGAGTTTGGCTTCCCTATACCCGCGTCTATGCCCCATCACAGAAGTAGGATCAGGAGGGTGAAGGTGGACTTAATTGAGCTCTCAGGAATATAAGAAGGTGGTCCCTGGCGACACGATAGCGTCTGAGGAGGAGTACGTTGAGGGAAATAACGTCATTCTCGACGAGTCAACGGGTCTTCTGAAGGCATCGGTAGTAGGCAAGTTGAGGTACGATCAGACGAACAGGTACGCCTCTGTTGAGCCCGCTCGACCTCTCAGGGCCCCCAGGAAGGGGTCAGCAGTTGTTGGCATGATCACCCAGGTGAGGGAGAACCTGGCCTTCGCTGAGCTTTACGGCGAGCTATCCCTCGAGCCAAGACCCAGGTGGATAAAGGAGTTCTCAGGCAGGCTGCCAGCGGTGATAACTGTAGAGCAGCTAACCGACGCTAAGGTGGACGACGTATACTCCCTCGTCAGGCCGACGGACATCATCGTGGGAAGAGTGGTGGGCTTGATCAGCCCCTACCTTATATCACTGAAGGGCTCGCAGCTTGGCGTACTTTACGCCTTCTGCTCCAGGTGTGGGAGCCTCATGAACCCTGAGGCAGACGGGTTCAGGTGTCCGAGGTGCGGCAACTTTGAGAAGAGGAAGGTCTCAAACCTGGCCTACGCGAAAGGGTTAAGGCTGGAGGTAAGAAGGATAGGCATCATAATCCCATAGGGTTGATAGATGAGGTACGAGTTCACGTTCACGGTCAGGGGGCTAAGCGACGAGGTCTTAGAGAGGATCATAGAGAGGGTATCGGAGCTTATCCCCTCGGAGGGGCTGAGGGTTGAGGTTAAGGGTGACAAGGTTAGGATAGTTGTCCAGGGACCCGTGCGCTCGGCAGGTGCCGTCAGGTTTGCCCTGCAGAGGGCCCTTTCAGAGGTCATCCCATCGGGGGGTTACAGGTCGATTGTGGACCTCGTAGACCTTGCCACCTCGAAGAGGTTACCTCCGGCCGATCTGGTTGCTGAAGCCCTAAAGAAGAGGGGTTATGACAGTGACTCTGAAAACCTTCAGGTCATGACAGACGCCCCCTTCCAGCTCGTGAGGGAGGTCTACCAAAGGCTTGAGGCTATCTGGGACGACACGTCTCACGTGGGCAAACTTAGCAGGGCCGCGAGGAAGGCGCTTACGTTAGCCTCATACCTCACCTCGAGGCCTCCCACTGAGCTAATAGAGATAGGAATTGAGGGCGGAGTCCTTGTCAGGTCAAAAACCAATAAAATCCTCACGGCAGGAGACTGGAGGACAGCAGCTGAGCGTATAAGGAGGATGATAGGGCTTGGCTGATGAGCTCAAGATAGTGAAGGTAGGCGTCAGGAGCTACGTTGTGGCGATAGAGGGCGAGGATCACACGATCGGAAACCTCCTTGCCTCAACGCTCATGGAGCTCCCAGGGGTAAGAATGGCATACTATGAGATGGAGCACCCGCTTTTCAGGCGGATTAAGGTTTACGTAAACCTTGACGAAGGCTACGATATCAAGGAGGTTCTCAGGCAGGCTCTAACTAAAATAAAGGAGATGAATGATGCCTTCAGGAAGGCGTTCTTGGAGAAAGCTAAGGAGGCAGGACTGGAGGAGCCCTCGTGAAGAAGGAGGCCAGGGTCGTCGCAACGTTTTGTGAGGGAGAGCTCTGCGCTGGCGTCGTGGTAAGGCTTGATAGCGTAGACGGGATAGCCCTTTCGACCTGTGGTTGTGGGGATCTCTGCGAGAGGCTGAGCGAGACGGGTTACCTTGGTGAGGTTAGATATGAACTGGGTCTGTGCAGGTGCGGATTAGAGGTAGTCCCGCCCGAGGCGATGAGGATGTACCTCTGGGCTTTAGATTTCGCTGAGGAGATTGTTCACGGGCTCTCCGAGCTCGTCACTGAGAGGCCCGAGCTTTTAACTTGTAGGCGGAATGTCAGCAGCGGTGCGGGGGTGCCCGAGCCCGGCCAAAGGGGACGGGCCTAAGACCCGTTGGCGTAGGCCTGCGTGGGTTCGAATCCCACCCCCCGCACCACTGAGGAAGGGGGCTTGTTGATGTGTATCTAACCGACGTCCTCCTCGGAGGAGCCTTGACCTCCCCCCTGCTTCTTGTATTTCCCACTTATTACGTCCTGCAGAAACTCGGCAAGCCCTCTGAATAGCAACATGGCCGCGGCAAGGGCTATTGCGAACGCAAACACGTCCACCCACAGGTTCTCATACCTTATCCCAAGGAGAGTCAGGCCCCAAGAAATCCCCATCATTACGGCGCCGGCGACCATGAACCTGAAGTAAACCCTCAACGCGAGTACCTCAGTAAAGCCAGCAGGCCACGTAGTGGTCAGGTTCTACCTCCTTGAGCGGCGGCTCCTCCGTCTCGCACCTCTTCATCACAAACGGGCACCTTGGGTGGAACCTACACCCTGCTCTAGGCCACACGAGCTCAAGCTCTCTCACGTTAACCTTTACCATCTTGTCCCTCATTTCGGGGGCCAGCCTCGGGTAGGCCTGGAGAAGGGCCTGTGTATATGGGTGAAGCGGGTTCTCTATGACTCTCTTGGTGGTACCCAGCTCAACTATCTTTCCAAGGTACATGACCGCTATCCTGTGCGCTATTACTTTAGCTACCGGCAGCTCGTGAGTTATGAAGAGTATTGAGATGCCCCTTGACTGATTTATCTTCTTGAGGACCTCGACGATCATCCCCTTAAGCGACGCGTCAAGCATGGTGACGGGCTCGTCGGCTACGAGGTAGTCAGGGTTCAGTATTAAGGCCCTCGCTATGGCCAGCCTCTGCCTCTGGCCCCCTGAGAGCTGAAAGACATAGTTATTCAGCAGGTCATGAGGTAGGCCGACCTCGTCAAAGGCCTTGTTAATGGTCCCAGTTATCTCGTTCTTATCCCTGATCCCTGAGTAGTAGAGCGGCTGCCTCAGCGCGTCTAAGACCTTCATGTATGGGTCGATAGACGAGTACGGGTCCTGGTAAACCATCTGTAGCTTTCTCCTGATAGTCTTGTCTATGTTCTTTGGCGTGACTATGTGGCGCTTCCCTGTAGAGTCGTAGTATACGACCTCGCCGGCTGTGGGTGCCTGCAGGCCTATCGTCGTCCTGCCTAGGGTGGTCTTGCCACTCCCGCTTTCACCCACAAGTCCAAGGATCTCGCCCCTCTTTATCTTGAGGTTAACATCGTCAACCGCCTTAACGACACCCCTCTTACCTAGTAGACCCCCCTTTGCGAAGTACACCCTGAGGTTCCTGGTCTCTATGACGATGTCTGTTGGAGCCATCTGCTTCACCTCAGTAGAGCCAGCATGCCACCTCGGAGTTCCCGGCCCTCTTAAGCCTGGGCTCCTCACGCTTGCATATGTCCATAACGAACGGGCATCTCGTGTTAAACCTGCACCCAGACGGCAGCCTCGCAAGGTCAGGCATGAACCCGGGTATTCCCTTTATGTTCTCCTTTGAAAGGTCTGGCACGGCCTCCATTAGGAGCTTAGTGTATGGATGTCTCGGGCTCCTAACAATGTCAGACGTTGCGGCGTGCTCCATGATCCTCCCAGCGTACATCACGTAAATCCTGTCGGCTAACATTGACATAAGGGCGATGTCGTGAGTTATGAAGAGTATTGAGATACCCATCTCCTTCCTCAACTGCTTGAGTAGGTTTATTATATGGGTCTGCGTTATCACGTCGAGGGCTGTCGTAGGCTCATCTGCTATCAGGACCTCGGGGTTCAGCGCAAGTGCCATGGCTATGAACGCCCTCTGCCTCTGCCCTCCGCTCAGCTCATGGGGGTACCTGTCCGCGAGGGAGGGGTCAAGATTGACCATCTTCATGAGCTCATTCACCCTCTGATCGGGTTCCCCTGAGTACCCGTGGACCTCAAGGACCTCCCTGATCTGCTCCCTGATTTTATAGACCGGCGTGAAGCCGTTCATCGAGCCCTGGAAAACCATGGCTATCCTCTTCCAACGGTACTCGGCGTTGAAGACCTTCTCAGGCAGATGAAGGATCTCCGTTCCATTGAGGTATATGCTGCCTCCCTCTATGACGCCTGGTGGCATAATCAGCCTCATTATACCGAGCGCAAGTGTGCTCTTCCCGCTCCCACTCTCACCGGCTACTCCAATGATCTCGCCCTTGTCAAGGTATACGTCTACCTCGTCGACAGCCCTAGCCTTGCCCCTGGGCATGTGGAAGTATATCTTGAGGCCCTCGACCTGCAGCAGGTGCAAAAGCCTTCCCCTTCAGGCCACCTGGTGTCTTGCCGTGGCCGTTAATAACTTTATTACGGGAGAGAAAATCCCTCCATTCGCTCCTTATCTTAAAGGGCTAGCCACTTCGGCTACGCTATCGGACGCCCCTAATCAAATTACAAGCTTAAGGGCGTCGCTGTACGGCACGCCGGCCACGTCCTCAAGAGTGAAGCCATAGTGGACCTTGGCGTAACATGATCTGAAATTCTTAACCTCTTCCCTGGTCTTGGCTGGGTCCTCGCCCTTTACCAGAACCCTCTCCATGAGGTCAGCTATGGTCTCCATCTCGTTCTCCTTCATTCCAAACCTCGTCATCTCCTGTACTCCTATGCGGAGGCCGCTTGGGTTCTTGACCGCCTCAGGCGGGTCATGAGGTAGGAGGTTCTTGTTGACGATTATGTTGGCGTCCTCTAAAAGCGACGCGGCCTTCGCGCCCCCGCCCTGTGGAGTTACGTCAACTAGGACCTGATGGCTCATGGTGTACCCCATGCTCTCTGCGAGGACCTTGAAGCCCCTCTCAGCAAGCGCCTCGGCGAGCCTCCTCGCATTCTTAACCACCTGCTCCGCGTACTGCCGACCGAACCGGATCATCTCAAGCGCTGTGACGGCGGTCGCGGGCAGCCTGTGGAGATGATGGTTGCTCACAAACCACGGGAATATGGTCTTTCCTACCTCCTTGAAGACCTCCTTGTCGGATGAGATTATGACACCACCCTGGGGTCCTGGGAACGTCTTATGGGTCGACGCGGTCATAACGTCAGCACCGTGCTTCAGGGGGTTCTCCCATACACCGCCGGCTATGAGCCCAAGGACGTGAGCTGCGTCATATATCAGCTTTCCGCCTACCGAGTGAACGGCCTCGGAGACCTCCTTCACCGGGTGCGGGAAGAGGTAGACGCTACCTCCCAGCACAGCGAATTTTGGCCTAACGTTCTCGATAACCATAACGGCTCTGTCAATATCAACGTTCATCCTCTCCTCGTCGTAAGGCAGCTCGATCTGTTTGATTCCTAAAGCCCCAAGGGTACCGAACTTTGTGTGGCTGACGTGGGCACCTGCCTGGACAGGAGCTATCACGGCCTGATCTCCGGGCTGCGCGAGGACCCTGAAGACCGCGGCGTTAGCTATGGTGCCGCTTATTGGCCTGAGGTCAACCATGTCGGTCTCGAAGAGCCTCCCCATCAACTGGCCGGCAAGGACCTCGAGCTCATCTATATACCTGGTGCCCTGGTAGTGCCTCTTGAAAGGCTTGCCCTCAGCGTACCTATACATTGGATCGCTTATGTAGACTGCGAGGGCCGCGGGCGACATAACGTTCTCGCTAGCGATGAGATTTATGGTCTCCCGAAGCCTCCAAACGTTGTGTCGGTTCGTCAGGTCAAATATCTTAAGTAGGTCGTCGCGTGCCTCCAATCGGGCTCGCCTTATCCTGGCTAGCTGAAAGAAGTTATTATACATGAAACAGGTCCTCAGTAGGACCTTACGACTTAAAAGTAAACCTTACCTAAAACCATACTACCAACGTGACTCAGGCCCCTCCACTAAATCGGCCGATTTAGTTGCCAGACAAGGCTTACCTACCCCAATCCTAAAAATGACCCATTTGCCCAGTATTCCGCAGGCGGTTGGCCGCTTCCGGACACGGGTGTATTGCCATGCTTAACCTAGTGGTTAGACAGACCCCCTGGGACGACAACATAGCCGTGAGGGCTGCCTGGGAGGCCGCCGTGAGACTCATGGAGGAATACTCCCTTATGGCCTTCGTTGATGTGGTTAATGAGACTATAGGCCACAACCCGTTCCATGATGAGCCCATAATTGAGGTGGGCCGCCATGAGATCTACGTTGACCCTGCCACAATTGACGAGGTCAAGCTTGTTGATACTATTGTCCAGACAGCGCTTGAGGAGGCGGGCGTCAGCGTTGAGGTGCCAAGCCTTATTGAGAAGGAGTCAAAGGAGCTGGAGGGAGTTCCCCCGCTGCTCCTGGCCTAAGCCTCACCCAACCGAGGCTGCTCCTTGTTAAGGGGCTTGGCCGGCTTGACCTCAACGACTATCCTTGTTCTATGAGGAAGCTTTGATGCTGCCCTCCTTAGCGCCTCCTTCACCTTATCTACGTCAGATGCCCTGCCATAGATCTCTATTAGCGGGTCGCCGGACTCTACTACCGCTGCCGCCCCGATGGGGGTACCGAACGAGAGCCTCATGCCGTCCTGAAGCCTGTCAGCCCCGGCAAAGGCCATCATCTTGTTCTCCCTTATCACCTGATGTGGATACTTCTTGACAACCATGAAGTAGTTTGCATCACCGACTATCGTGGAGAGGTACTTTGAGGCCATGACCCTAGCGGCCTCAAGGGCATTCGACCTTATCTGACCTCCCTCAACGGCTATGAGCGAGACCTTTACCTCATACGTTTCCCTCAAGGCTGGCGTGCCAGCAGTGTACTTGGTGATCTTTGGCTGAGGCGCCCCATGAATGTACTCTCTCCTAGTGTAGGGCTGGCTCGTGACATGGGAGTAACAGCGGCCTGGCCTCATGGGCATAGCTCATTTCACCGTGTTGGGCGCTCTCAGAGGTCTTTTAAATGTTACCCAGGTTCTCAACTATGGGTCAAGCGATGGGCCCTGTTGACTCCCTTATCAAGCTCCTTGAGGGGAGCCTTCCTGAGAGGGCCCCTAAGATTGACGAAGATAATGAAATAGAGAGGGGGTTCCTTGAAGAGCTTTCAAAGGCTGGCGCCTTCAACTCCCTTTCGATGAGCTTGTTCCAGCTCATAAACGTCGTGCGGTTCGCCTCCAAGTGGAGCCCAGCGGTTGCTCATGTAATAATGACCTCAGCTACCGTCGCGCGGAGGGTGCGCCGGGACGGCATGGTGTATTCACTCTGCGTCACTGAGCCAGGCGGCGGAACCGACATCAAGGCAAACCTGAAGACCGTCGCTGAGGAGAGGGGAAGCGAAGCCTACGTAACCGGGGAGAAGGTCTATGCCAGCAATGCCCTTTACGCCACCCACTTCCTCGTCCTGGCCGCGGGCCCTGCGGGGCCCACACTCTACCTCGTTGAGGGTGGTAGGGGCGTCAGGGTCGAAAGGCAGGAGCTCTTCACCTTCAGAGGGGCAGGTGTGTCAAGGGTAGCCTTCGAGGGGGCCATTGGGGTCAGAGCTGGGACCCCAGGGAAGGGGATCAGGGAGGCCCTCGAGGCCATCAATTATGAGAGGCTAAGCTACGGCGCAATTGGGCTTGGGATTAAGGACGGAGCATTTGAGGAGGTTGGGCCAAGGGCCCTGACCAAGAGGATCTTCGGCGTTGAGCTGGGCGACTACCAGGGGATCAGGTGGGCCTTCGCTGACATAGAGGCCAGGGCAAGGGCCCTTGAGTCCCACATCGAGCTCACCACGTCCCATGCCGAGGCTCAGGGCTTTGTGGACCCCTATGATGCTGCCATCGCTAAGATCCTTGGAGCAGAGATAGCTGAGAGGTCGACGTGGCTAGCGATACAGGTTATGGGGGGAGCTGGCTTCTCAAAGGGCTCACGGCTTGAAAGGCTAGCCAGGGACGCGAGGATGCTTGACATAGGAGCTGGCGCTAGGGAGGTAATACTTGACTATGTCGGCGAGCTGGCAGTCAAGAGGCTAAGGGGTCACTGAAGGAGACAAAAAAGACACTTAGTGTTAATAGAGAAAATTTTTATAAGTTTCCTTTACAAGCCCCTCCCTGGGACCTATGTTGGAGGTCACTCCCCTGAAGGCGCTTAGGGCGATGATTCAGTGCGCCTCAATTCCTGACCCTGACGTCTCCGCTCAGATAATCTGGGTCCTCCTCGAACGCAAGGAGGTGAGCGTGAAGGATCTCACCAAGGAGCTGAACGTGAGCTACCCGCTCATCCTGAGGGTCATCAATGACCTCACAGGCCTCGGCATAATTACCACGAGCAAGCTAAAGGTAGAAGGTAGGGGGAGACCAAGGAAGCTTGTGAGGATCAGTGTCCAGAAACTCCAGACCCTGTTAGATGACTGCAGAAAGGACCTTGACGAGGTCGGTAGGCTGGTAACCTCAAAGGTCAACACGAAGGAGATGGCTAGCGAGCAGCAGAGCTGAGCGCGTCGGCGAAGTCCTCTATCACCTTTACTGGCTCCTTGGACTTCATTACCGCGCTAGCCAACAGTATACCAGCTGCGCCGAGCTCGACGGCCCTCACTACATCCTCACGGTACGTGATGCCTGCCCCTGCGAGCACAGGTATCTCAGCGATGGCCCTGACGGCCTTAACTCCATCAGTTATAACCTCGGGCTTAGCCCTTGACACTGACACGCCGGTGCCTATGAGTTCGGGAGGCTCTATGGCTATGTAGTCAGGCCTCAGGTAAGCAAGCCCTGCCGCCTCACCGGGTGTGTCAGCGCAGGCCATCACCTCAAGCCCCTGCGACCTCACGGCGTTAACGACCTTCTCAACATCACGGTAGATCATCTTGTGCTCACTGTGGTTAACGAGCGTCCCCTTGACCCCTAGATACCTTAGGGCGCTCACCGGGAGGTAGCCGGTGAAGGCCCCAAAGTCGACAGGATCTACGTGCTCGACATAGACGTCCTCATACACCTGCGATATCCTCCCGGAGACCGCCGCCGGTACTATTAGTATGATCCTGACGCCCTCGTACTTAGAAGACAGCCTTGAGGCGGCCCTGGCTATGTCGAGGGAGGCCTCGTTGAAGGCAGTATCATAGGCCTTATAGTTTATCGCGAACACAAGCCTGGACATAACCCCACCAGCAAAGGGGGATCGAGGCAACAAAAAAAGCCTAGCGTAGAGTAAGTGAAGCTCAGTCGCCATGTGTGGGCTCTAGAAGCTCCTCCCTCCTTATCACGGGCTTATACCCTAAGTCAAAGGGCTTGAACCTGTTCTCGAGTTTCTTGAGCACGTCAGGTAGGGTCGTGTACTCCATCTCCTCGGGGCCGAGCCTGTGAGGCATGAAGGGGCCGTGCCTCCTCATGTACTCAGCTATGACCTGGGCTAGCCTCCTGGTCTCGTCGAACGCAACGTCGTCAAATAGGTCGCTTGGCCCCACAAGCCTGCCCTCCTTAACGTTGAAACCGAGCCCAAGAACCCTTGGGGGTCCGTCAAACCTGGTCATCTTTGCGTCCTTCATGCCGACTGGCATCAGTGGGCCAGCGTGGCTCCCTCTCATCCAGCCCGCGACCAGGTGAGGGAACGAGAACGCCTCCAGGATCTCACCAAGGGCTGGGAACCCAGACTGTGCCCTGACTATCATGACTGGGTCATCCTTGCCTATGTACTTGCCAGCTATCAGGTTGAGCCTCTCGGAGCTAACAACAGCGGCTGGCTCTCCGTCCTTCCTGTGTACGTATTTGGTCACGTACCTTGACGTGGTGCCGATGAGCGCGAGCAGGTCGTATAGCTCCTCAGGAGCCTTCATCTCGACACCCCTGCCCTCCATTACGTCAAGCACTGTGAAGACAAAGCCATCATGTAGCTTAGGGTCAATAACTAGACCGGCCGTATTGAATGGGTCGGCGAATATTCTAAAAAGCGGGAGGTTGAAAGCGCTAGGCTCTGTCTTATCGGCCATGAATACAGCTATTGGCTCTGATGACCTCTCGACGAACTCGATCTCAGCGACGCCAGGGCCAAGGCCCCTGACGTTGCCGCTGAACGTGTCGCTCAGGAGATCTTGCCCCGCCGCGTATAGGCCCAGGTCCTTTGCTACCTTCGTCGCCTCCCTGAACGCGTCCCAGGCAAGCTCGTGTACCTTTAAGTCGTTGGGGCCGTGAAAGTGAGTCATTATCAGCTGAATGTCGTCGCCTATGTTGGTTACGTAGAAGTCAGCTATGATGCCTTGCTTCTTCCCCTCGGCAAGAACCCTGGAGGCTGCCAGCAAGGTATCCGGGTGCGCCTTGTGATGTCCTGCTAGGCTCCCAATGTCTGCCTTGATAACGCTGACAGTCGTCCTCCTCTTCTCCTGCGCCACCTTTTCTTCATCACCCCCAGAGCTATGCGGTGCAAAGGGAATAACCTTAGCTTTAATGTTTTGAAATATGGGATGGCTATACTGTCTAGCTCTAATTCACCAGGGAACCCTCTTCAGGCTGAGCTTGTACGCGCCCCAGTTAGTGAGCCGGTGAAGGCAGTAGATCACCGCTGCCCAGGCGATCTCATCAACTAACGGAAAGGACTTCCCAACGGCGTAGAGGTAGAGCAGGGCAAATATGTAGAATCCCAGCTGGTCGAGTAGAGGCGCCTGCGCTCCCCTCTCCAGGCCTAGACGCCTCTTAATGAAGGACCCGAATAGGTCCCCGGTCAGGGCCCCAATGGACGATAAGGCGCTGTATGGAATTACCTGAGCCCCGACGAATGCTGCCTCAACGGCGCCCGTTAAGGTTCCCGCCGTGAGCCCGCCGAGTAGGCCTCCCCACGTCTTGCCGTCACCGAACAGCCTCCTCCCGTCCCTCAGCCTCCTCCCGAAGTCGATCGGGGGAGGGCCGTTCATTATGACAGGGGCTCCGTTAGCTATCATGGCAGGTAAAATATAAACTATTAGCTCAACCAGACCCCTCAACAGGCCTTCCAAGCCACCTCACGCCCTCCCCAGTAAGCTCGTATTGATAAGACTCCCCTGGGGGTTTAAGCAGGCTGAGAGAGGAGCAGGGCCTCCCCCCGCAGGGTACCCTCTCTGACCTGACAACCATGTGGGCCCATGGGATCACCCACCTGCCAAGGGCCATCTCCTGGCCCTCGTACTCGGTCACCTGTCCGACCGCGACGCCACCCGCCCTTCTCAGAACAGCGGATATCATGGATAGCCTTGTTAGGTTTTGAGGGCTTATGTACCCCCGGAATGGCCAGTTAATTGAGTCAACTACAACAAACCTACCATAGTCCCCCATTTCGATGACCCCCTTAACGAGATCCTCTATGGAAAGCACCGGCAGGGTCGGCACGCAGGTCACGACGTTTCTGGCGTAGGCAAGGGTGCCCGGCTCTGTGGCCAAGACTACTGCCTCACGGCCTGTCCAGAGGGCATACCTGGCCAGTTCGAAGGCAACTCTCGTCTTCCCAGTAGCCGGGGGACCAAAGATCACCAGGTAAAGGTTTCCCTCAACTACCTCCCTCAGCTTAGCTGGAAGAGGGGGGGAGGGCTGGCAGGGGGAGCTCAACTGGAACTCTGCCCTTCCTCTCCCTCAACTATGACCTCTCCCCCTGATGCCTTTATTTTCTCAACTGCCTTCTCGGAGGCCTCCGGCACTGCGACCTTAACTTTCAGGGATATCCTGCCTGAGCCCAGCAGCTTCTCATACCCGAGCTCACCTAGGTTTACTACATAGACGTCATTCTCAACCTTGACCTGCCCCCTCTGGGCTAGCCCTCTGACTAGAACCTCGAGCTCTTCGAGGTCGATTGTAGTGGGCTCACCCCTAGAGGTAGGGTTCTTGAAGCCTCTCTTTCCGAGCCAGTTCGGGGCGTACTTCAACATCCAGGACTTCTTGTGCTTGCCTATTCCGGCAGCCCCGTGTCCTCCCCTGCTGCCGGACTTCCTGTGTTGGCCTATCCTCCCCCATCCCATCGACCTCGTCCTTCCCCTTAGCTTCCTTACCTTCTTACGGGCCCTGGGGATTGTCCACGTCATGGTCTCCCTCAGCCTCCCTCCATGTGGGATTTTAAGTTTAAAACATTCTCTGGATGAGCTCGTTTATCTCCTTGCCCCTGTACCCGAGCTCGCCCTCTGGGTACAGCTTCTTCACTGACCTCTTGAAGCCCCCGCTCGGCGCATGCAGCCTGAAGAACGGCTTAACGCCATACTTGTCAAGCTCATAATACCTCAACTCGTTCTTAGCGACCTTCTCAGCTAGCTCCTTTATGCCGCCCAGCTTGAGCCTCTCCTTGACCCAGTCGTCGGTTATCGGCTTCTCACCAATGAGCCTTCCCCTCCTCTGAATTAAGCTGGCCAGGGAGTCCGGGCTTACCTCACCCCACGTTATAGCGACCTGTGCCGTGCGGAGCATGCCGGCAACCCCGGGCATGTTCTCTGGGTAGACCGTGGCCACGTATATTCTGTCAAGCCTGAGCAGCCTGAGTGCGGTCCTTACCTCAGGTCTGAGGTCAGGCTCCCCCCTAATCCTTATTACGAGGTAAGCCAAAGTCGTTCACCTCGTCCAGTCAGGGTACGTCACGAACTTGTAGGTGTTCCTCAGCGCCAAGTAGACGGCTCTCGCGAAGTTATACGTCGTCCTAGTCTCCCCGAATGTCTGGGACCAGACGTCCTTTATGCCAGCGAGTGAGAGGACGGCCTTAGCTACGCTACCAGCCACGAGGCCAGTCCCCTTGGGCGCTGGCTTGAGGACAATCCTCACGCTGCCGCTCTTGCCCTCAACGGTGAATGGGACGCTGTGGGGCTCGCCGCATGTGCACTCCCAGCTGCCGCAGCCCCTCCTTATGGGGGTTATGTTGAGCTTGGCGTCCCTTACGGCCTTATCTATGGCCTCCCTGAGCTGCCTAGCCTTCCCCTTGCCAAGGCCAACGTAGCCGTCCCTGTTGCCTACGGCAACTACTACCCTGTACCTGGTTACTCTGCCTGCGTCAGTCATCTTCTGTACGTGTGATATGTCGAGGACCTCGACCTGAACCCCCGAAAGCAGTAGGTCAACTATCTCTGGCTCGAGTATCGGAAGGTTACGCCTGAATATCTCGTCTATGCTAGCTATCTTGCCCTCCTTTACGAGCCTCCCTACCTTAGTCTTTGGAACCCACTCCTCGACCTGCGGCTGCGGGACTGCTGGCTGTCTCCTTGCCGCCTCGCTCACTCCTCAGTCACCTCGTTAGCCTGGGCCTGTGCGGCGAATGCCTCAAGGACAGCCTTGTAGTCGGCCTTTATTTTTTCAAGAACATCCTCAAAGTGCTTCGGTAGTTCAGCGGGGTCAATACGTGATGACACCCTCGAGAACAGCCTCTTGAGCTTGTCAGGGTTCTCCTGCCTTAGCTGAGACGCGAATTGCGCCACGTGTTCGCACCGTACCCTGTCACCAGAGGGAAGCACGTCCTCTCCATGAGGCACGTTCACGCCGGCGTCCAGCGCGCCCTTAAGCGCGGCGAAGACCCTTGCCCCCTTAGTTGGCTTGTGAAGGCCTATGTCAAGAACTGCTTCACGGCCCTCCTTCTGGAGGAACCTTGCCGCCGCCAGGAAACCGGTCAAGTATGCAGCACATGTAGACTTTCCGCTGCCCTTCCATCCATAGAGCTTCTCAAGCTCCTTGGCGTGGGCCATGGCGAAGACCCTGTCCCCTTTTCGGTCGAAGTTAACGAACTGGACGAGCACATACCTGCCGCTTACCCTGACAACCATCCTTGTCTTTCCTCCAAGGAGGAGGCGGAACCTCCTATAGTAGTTGGTCTTGCCCTCGCGCCTCCTCCTCAGTGGTACCTTGTACTTAGGCCCCCCCTTCACTTCTGCCCACCTGCGGTAGGCTGCTTAAGCATTCCAGCGGTCTCAATGTACCTCCTCAGGTCAGCGAGGCTGGAGAACCTGTTGCCCTTGATGAGCCTGTAGAGCTGCCTGTAGTCCTTCCTCGCTATCATTCCATGGTCCCTCAGCCACATAATATAGCGCCTCATCTTCCTGACTCTGTTGACCCACATGGTCTCAGGTTCCCTTCTTGCTGCACTTGTCCCCTCCCTCTTGCCAGGGCCCCTCCTGTGGCCCTTCAGCCTCTTCTCCTTCCTCTTAAGCCATCTGTGGGAGTTCCCCTTGGCTGGGATGACTCTGATGAGTCCCCTGCTTATAAGCGCCCTCACATCATCCTTGGTCACAGCGGACTCTATCTCGTCCCTGCGCTCCGGGTCAGGGTCTATCCATACCCTGCTTTCGCCAACGCCCAGGACCTCAGCCGCGAGCCTCCTCTGGAAGCTGTAGTTCATCATTCACCACCGTTAGCTACCTTTAGGCCCCTCCTCCTAGCCTCCTCGAGTATCTGGAGCCTCTTCCTCAGGCCTACCCTTGAGGATATATAAACGATATGAGTCGAGGGGCTAAGCTCATCGAGTTCCTTCACATTAGAGACCACTACTGGGATTAGGGCTGACGGATGCCTACCCCTTATCGATGAGTCCGTCCTGTAACCTATCTTTACCAGGGGCTGGTAACCCTTGATCTGTAGCCTTACCTTGTTATCAATGCCCTTCGGCTTCCTCCAGGACTCTTCTAGGCGGCCTATGCGCCAGGACAGGTACCTCCGGAACTCTATCTTGGGCCTCCTGCCCATCCTAGTCTGTAGAAGCCTCCTCTCTCTGAGTCGGGTCGGGGTCGTCCTCGCCGAAACCTCGGGCATTACTCTATCACCTCCCGTGAGTAAATGTAAATGCCGTCCATGAACTTCCTCCGATCGAACTCGGATATATGGGTAGCCCTCTCAATGTTGGCTGCTGTCTGGCCGACCGCCTCTACGTCATTACCCTCAACTATTATGTCCTGCCCCTGCACCTTCACTGAAACTCCGGGCATTATTGTGGCATACCTCGGAGCCTTCTCGCCGAGAAAGTTACTGATTACGACCCTGTTCTTCTCAACCTTTACAGAGACCGGGAAGTGAGTTGATATGATCTTAAGCCTATACCGGAACCCCTTTACGACGCCGGTCATCATGTTCTTAATGTGCGCCGCAAGCGTGCCAACTAGGGCCTTTGTCCTAGAGTCGGCCATGAACGCCTCAACTATAACCTGATTCCCCTCAACCCTTATCGTGATCCCATGGGCGCGGCTGAAGTCCTTCCTGACCTCGCCCTTAGGCCCCCTAATCGTGACCTTCATGGCCTCGACTTGTACGGAGACGCCTTGCGGTATGTCAACCCTTCTCTCGACGTGTAGAGCCCTTGGCAACTCGGCACACCTTAGCTTAACGCATCCTAGGCTGGGAAGCGAGCCCCTCTTATAAGCATTCTAAAGCCTCTCGAGCTTCTCCCTGACGACAGGCTCAAGCTCATCAAGCCTGATTATAGGGTAGCCAGGCAGGGGCTCCTTGGAACGGCCCAGCACGATTACCCTGTCAGGGTCCTCCTCTTTCCTCTTCCTGAGGAGTCTGACCTTAAGGTACCCCTTCCCTTTACCCATGTAGACGAACGCAATCTTGGCCCTCTTGTCGCCCATGCGGCTCGCCGCTCAGGTCACGTCTTAGGGGTTTAAAACTGCTCAGTCCTCGTAGGCTATCATGGTGGCTGCCTTCACCACCTCTTCAAGGCTCTTAGCCGCGTACACCTTCCCGCCCGTGGCCTCTGTCAGTCGCCTAAGCCTTGACATCTTCCCTGAGGAGGGTTCCGTCACGAGTAATACGTCAAGCCTTATGCTATCATAGCTCAGCAGGTTGATAATGAAGTCCGGCTCATAGCCCTCGTTATAATCACCGTCAGTTATCACAACGATCCTTTTCCTGTAACCTGCTGGGGCCCACTTCAGCATCAAGTAGGCGTCCTTTATGGCCTCTGAGAGGTTTGTCGACTTGCCCTGTATGCCGAGGGTGGATAGCCCTCTCTCTACAACCTCTATGTCACCGGTCAGGTCGACGACGGGCATTGAGTGGCCGTAAAACGCTACGAGACCAACCATGAGAGAAACTCCAGATCCGAACATCGATCTAATTATGACAGAGGCCCCTCTCCTCGCGGCATCAAACCTAGTTGGCCTGATGTCCTTCACACCCATACTGATACTGGTGTCTATTGCTATGACTAGTGCCTGGCCTAGGAACCTCCCCCTCTCTACCTTCATTCCCCCTAGCAGTCCCGTTTCTTGAAGCCGTTCCCATTTAAAAAGGGTCGCGCGCCTCAGACTAGGTACTGCTTAGGTACCTGGTAAGGAATGGCCCCCAGCCTGCCGACTAGGAGCCTGTAGGACTGCTCGTCCAGAAGGCTCACCTCCTTCCCTAGGAGAAGGAGGGAAAGCGTTGTTGCGGCGGGCACACCGCGCGCTCTCGCAACTTGTCTCGTCCTCTTATCATCGCTTAAAAGGACGCCCTTGGCCTTCTTCGCCACATATATGGCCTGCGACTCCTGAACTGACAGCCCATTCTTGTGGGCGAAGCCCGAGAGGTTCTTGTCAACCCTGACCTCCTCAATGCCATCAAGGCTGACGACTATGCCGCGTATCTTGGAGAACTTAAGTATTAGTGCCTGGGCCCTCTCCTGGACCTTCATTGGAATCAAGAGCCTCTTGCCGAACTTGGCGAGAAGGCCCTGGATGTTAAGCTCAAGGACAGCATAGAGGGACGAAAGGTCAAGAACGACAACGCCTGTCTCCCTCAGGCTACTAAAACCGCTAGCCACGTCGTCCTCAGAGTCAGCGCCAAGGCCAGGGGCGGTGTCCTTGGAGAGGAAGAACATTATTAGCTCGTCCATACTGACGCCGCTTATCTCAACGGCCATCTGAAAGCTTATCGTGCCTCCCCTATAGGCCTTCAACGAGACCTCCTTCATGTCAAAGCTTTCAACTAGTCTTCTCACGGCGTCTCTGATGGCCTCGGTCTTACTGCTGTAAATCCCCGCCCTAACCAGTGCCTCCAGCATGTCCTCAACGTAACCGCTAATTTCAATGGTGGTTACCAAAGCCCCCCGGGGAAAATTACGGCAAGAGGGTTAAAGGTTCTCAGGGGGAGAGATTAGCACGACCTCCACCTCGTCTCCCTCGTCGTACCCTTCAACGTCCTCAGGTATTATCAGGATACCGTTGGCATCGGTTAGCGTTGAGAGGACCCCTGAGGCGGTTATGGCGAGAGGCTCTGCCTCATAGCCTCTCTCGCCTCGCCTAACCCTAACCCTCAGGTACGTCCTAACCCCGGCTATGTTAGCGACCCTTCTCGTTA
Organism: Acidilobus sp.; assembly: GCA_049974445.1. GTDB lineage: Archaea > Thermoproteota > Thermoprotei_A > Sulfolobales > Acidilobaceae > Acidilobus. The sequence goes on along the minus strand of JBMFIT010000014.1, from coordinate 4,028 downwards.
TGACACCCTTTATAATCGGAAGTGGGTCCTGAGGGGTGCCGGTCATGCTAAGGAGCGTGGGTTTCACGAGGGCTATGTAGCCGGCGAGCCCCGCTACAGGGAAGCCTGACAACATGAAAACAGGCTTCCCACTGACTACGCCAGCGCCTGTAGGCTTGCCTGGCCTCATCCTGACCCCATTAAACACGACCTTGCCCAACCTTGATACGGCCTCTGGAACCAGGTCATGGCTCCCAATGCTAGTCCCTCCGGTCGTTATGATCGCGTCAGCTACCTGGAGGCCCTTTGATACCCTTTCAGCTATCTTATCAACGTCATCAGGCACGGTGCCTAGGTCTATGGGTTCATAGCCATCAGACCTCAACAGCCCCTTCAGGAGAGGCTTAGTGCTGTTGATTATTGTTCCTGGCATCCCGGCTCTAGGGTCATCGAGATCGACGACCTCGGTGCCGGTGCTGAGGACTGCGACCCTGACCCTGTAGACCCTGACGCTCATAATTCCAAGAGACGCCATGGCCCCAACATGCCATGGCATTATCCTCTGCCCCCTTCTGACTACTACCTTGCCCTTCTGGAAGTCCTCGCCTCTCCTGGAGACGTTCTGGTACTGTGTGACCTGCCTTGTGACATTTACGACGTCGCCTTGCCTGATGGTGTCCTCAGCCATAACGACCGCATCAGCGCCAGGAGGAAGGGGCGCGCCGGTGTAGATTACGTAAGCCTCCCCCTCCTCGAGATGCCTAATGGATGAGGGGTCAACACCGGGCTGGACCTCGCCTATTACCCTGAGCTGTATCGGGTTGAGCAACCCAGCACCGATAGTATCCGCGGCCCTGACCGCGTAGCCGTCCACGGCGCTCCTGTCGAAGGGAGGGAAGTCTGTTCCAGCGACCACATCCTCGGCGGCCAGCAGGCCAAGGGCTTCGTCAACCCCGACCTCGGCCTGTTGAGGAGTGTGGCTAACCTCTGATATCAGGGCCCTCAGGGCTTCGTCAACCTTCACGAGGGACTTAAACCCCTCCATGACCCTCTTCTCGCTCGGCAACGCGCTGCCTTGAAACCAGGGCCCTAGCCAAGTTTTAGCTATGAATCAAGCCGGGTCAACCTAAGAAGACCTCCTTCTCTCTCGACACTATAGCCAAGCCTGCCAGCGACATAGCGTGTCACGGCCATGGCGAGCCTAAGCTTTTTTGACTTAATGTTAGAGTCACAGTAGTCTTTGTGAACGCATAGGGGTCTTCCCTCAAGGTCCCGCATTAAAACTGATCTAGCGGAGAACACCATCGCCATGACGACCGCCCTGTCCCCGTCAGTGAAGGCCCCGATCGGCAGGGAGCAATAGGGCGTCTCAACCTGTGTTGTGATCACGAAGTCACCTCTATCGATAAGCCTAAGAAGGCCCGTCACCCTGTAAACGTTGTCACCGTGGACATGAACGAGGTAAGGTACCCCAAGACCTAAGTCCATGTGGAGAAGCCTCAGGGATTGATCAGCGTCCCCAACTAAAACATCCGGCCTCACTCCTGCGAAACCCTCGTAGGCTGAGTCCGTCGACACTATGACATGGCATCCACCGATACTCTTAAGGTATGATATGTCATGTCCTGGCGCCAGTACGCATATGTTGGAGCCCTCGATAACGTGCGCTATCCTTTCCAGCACTAGGCATGCCCTATGACAGTCTATAGCCCCTGCGACGAGCGAGGCGCTCTCGAGCTCCCGCTCTCTTGGGAAACCCATGGAGGGCTCAACTATTGTCGTGTAGGCCTCAAGTGAGGCCCTTAGCCCCTCCTCGCATTGACCTAAGCTCTCGCAGTACTTCATTAGCGGCGTCAACATAGTTGCTCACCCCCCTTGACGACCTTCTCACGCACCAGGCGAGACCCTCCGCGTAGGGGATGTACCAGTCCTCCCAGACCCCTGCCCTGGCTTTAGTTAAGAGTACGAGGAGCTCTACGAGACATCCATACATCCTAGTGTACGGGAGATGTGACCCAGTGATCCTCTGTAAGCCATCGCATGTGAACCACTTGCCGTTCTCGTCAACCTCCCAGAGTCTATAGGAGCACTCGTACCAGGCCCCCATGGTCTCCTCAGGAACAGGGCAATCGTTGTTCCACCTGATCTCGGCAACAAGCTCATGCCTGATGCTCCTGAGGAATGCGAGCGGGTCATAGGGGGAGAGCAGCCTCAGCCTTCCCTCGTCAGCGAGACGCTCGTGGAGGCTTGTGCCCTTATAGACATAGAAGGCCGGCTCTTGCCCTACGATCAAGCCTAGAGGCATTGTGACCTTTGAACCGCAAGGGACCGCTATGAACTCGTAGTAAACGCCTCCGATCATTACAAGCTCGACTTCTAGGAGAAACCCTTTATATCCTATCCTACATTCCTGCCCCAGGAGTGCCATGGTAACGGCTAGGGAGGTTCCCGCAGACAGGCTCATAGCCAGGCTGTCTGTGAAGCTGAAGAACTTCGAGCAGGTCAAGCCCCCAGAATGGGCCCTGTACGCTAAGACTGGCGTGTTCAACGAGAGGCCTCCTAGCGACCCTGACTGGTGGTACACGAGGGCCGCCTCTCTCATGAGGAAGCTCTACCTTGCCGAGGAGCCACTTGGCGTCGGGTCCCTTAGGACAATCTACGGTGGAAGAAAGAGGAACGGCACAGCCCCTGCCCGCTTCGCCAGGGGATCTGGCAGCATAATACGGAGGATGCTTCAACAGCTAGAGCAGGCAGGCCTCGTCAAGGTGACTGGCAGGGGAAGGGTGCTGAGCCCTAAGGGCAGGAGCCTTGTAGATCAGGCTGCCAAGGAGATAGCAGGCGAGCTTGCTAAGGAGAGCCCTGAGCTTGGAAAATACTTCTAATGATAAGGCTAAGCTGACGTGACTTGGTTATCTACCTATCCTCCTTACGGCCATCTCAGCGTAGGTCTCCTTGACTACCTCGCCTCCAAGTCCAAGGGAGCTCAGAACTTCAGCGACGCTCCTCTCATCAGAGTCTTTAGCCTCTACCTCGACAAAGCACCCAAGGCCCTCAACCTCGTCAAGTGCGACCTCGGCCTTCTCAAGATCAACGTAATACCTCCTCTTGATGACCTCAACGAACCTGGTGAAGCCAAGGGCCCTAAGCAGCACCTCGGGGTCGCCTGAGACCCCAACATTGATCTCAGTCCTCGACTTAAACGACGAGGCCTGCCGGGGCCCTTTGTAGGTGAGGCAGCACGGCGACCCGTTAACGTACCTGACCCTCACCGCCTCGTCGGATGCTGAGAAGTCCCTGCATGGATGGGAGTAGTAGACGTCCCTCTCCAGGACTGGACCACCTAACCTACCGAGCGTTGAGAGCCTACCTAAGAGGTCCCTGAGACCATCACAGTCGACCCTTAGCTTGACCTCGACCTCTAACCTGGACAACCTCGGAGCGCCTCACATCGATAGTATCAACCTCTTCAGCCTATCGCCCATCTGCTCATACCTCATTAAGTCCTCCCTCGTAAGGCTTGGTTTGACCTTCTTTAGGGCCTGCTCGAAATGTCTCCACTCCACGGGGCCGGCCTCGAGCTTCTCCCTCAGCTTCATGAAGGCCGCCTCCCTTACGACGGCGGCGATGTCGGCGCCCGTGTAGCCCTCTGTGAGGTCAGCCAGCCTATCTACGTCCACGTCGCTGGCCAGCGGCACCTTCCTCAGGTGTATCTTGAAGATCTCCTTCCTGGCCTGTTTGTCAGGTGGCGGAACATAGATCAGTCTGTCGAACCTCCCAGGCCTCAGAAGGGCAGGGTCAAGTATGTCAGGCCTGTTAGTCGCCGCCAGGACGACCACGTTTGAGAGTGGCACTATCCCGTCCATCTCGGTGAGGAGCTGATTTACAATTCTGTCGGTCACGCCACTGTCGAAGCTGTAGCCCCTGGCCGGCGCTATGGCGTCAATCTCGTCGAAGAAGACTACGACAGGGGCTGCCTGCCTTGCCCTCTTGAAGGTCTCCCTAACCGCCTTCTCGCTCTCCCCGACCCACTTGCTCAGCACCTCTGGGCC
>JBMFIT010000013.1:10679-24154 GCA_049974445.1 Acidilobus sp. | reverse complement strand
CCCCTCGCGGGGTCCGGCCGCCGCTGAGAGGGCGGTGTTTCCTCAGGCCCTAGAGCCCGTGAGCCGCCAGCCCCGGCCCAGAATACGTCAAAGCCTGTAAGTAATAAAGCCTACCAGACAAGCACCACAGTGGAGACAAGCTTGGTAGGACAGGTTGGCCTGGTCGCCAGGCCGTCAAGTCCTGTCGCTGAGAGGCTGGTAATTGAGGCCATGAACTACGTTAGGGAAGCCGGCTGGAAGCCGCTAGTCGAGGTTGAGACAGCGGAGGCTTACCCTGGGGCGTTTAAGGGCGCTGAGACGTTCTCCCTTGACAGGAACCCTCCCCCCAAGGTAATAGTAGTGGGCGGCGACGGAACCCTCCTCAGGGCAGCAATTAAATCAAATGAGCATGAAATCACGTTTATGGCAGTGAGGGCTGGGAAGAGGGGTTTTCTTTTAGACGTTGATGAGACAGAGCTCAGGCAGAGGGTGTATGACTTCCTCAGCGACAGGTACCAGTTAGTAGAACATCAGAGGGTAGTCCCCTCCGTTAGGGGTCGCGATTTGCCGTGTGCTTTGAACGACGTAGTGGTCTTTACGGCTGAGGGGCAAATGGTAAGAGTTGACGTCTACTCTGAGAAGGAGCGGCTGATGGGCCTGGATGGGGACGGTTTAGTAGTATCGACAACGACAGGGTCCACTGCCTACAGCCTCAATGCGGGAGGACCGATAGTGGATCCCAGGCTTGACGTTATAGTTATAACGCCGCTTAACCCTGTTCAGCTGTACCTTAGGTCCATAGTTACGTCAAGGGGGAGTCACATCCATGTAAGGTTAAGGGAGGATAGTGGCTTAGCCTACTTAGTTATTGATGGACAGGTGAGGGAGCCCTTACGACCTGGCGATGTGGTATCCGTAGGTCCATGTCCTAGGCCTCTAAGGGTCGCCCGCTTCAACTGGTGGGTGAACTACTATGAGAGACTCTACGCCCGTCTGCTCAGCTACTGGTGAGCAAGGCAATGTTACGGTAACGGTGCTTGACACCGGTGCCTTAATAGCAGGGCTACAGCTGAGGCTACCTATGCCTAGCTTCACGACCCAGCACGTTATGAACGAGGTCAAGGACAGGCAGTCCAGGGAGCTACTTAAGAGGTCGCTTGAGGCTGGCAAGCTGATAGTCCTTGACCCTGGGTCTGTTTTCTTGAGGCTGGCAGCTGATGCCGCAAGGTCGGCTGGGACTCTGGAAAGGCTTAGCGAGGCGGATATCAGCGTTATCGCGCTCGCATTGGCCTTTGCTAGCTGCGGCAAGAAGGTTGTCGTAGCGACAGACGACTACTCTGTGCAGATGACCTCTTTGAGTGCGGGTTTGGAAGTGTTGCCCGTTAGGTATAGGGGCGTCAGGGAGGCGAGACGACGACCCCCCGCAAATCAAAATACGTAGCTTCAGTTATATGAGCCCTTATCCACCTTCCCATCAACTCCTTCCTCTCCGGTATGGCTATCGGGAAGTAATTATTGGGCCTCGCCACATAGAACCCCTCCCTAAACCCCTTGGCAGTTATGACGGCGTCGACCTCCTTACCTATGTAACTCCTGTAGATCTTGGCCTCAACAGCCCGTATGACGTTTGTAATTCTGAGACTCCTCTCTTTCTTTATAGGCTCAGGAACCTGTGGCATCGATGCCGAGAGTGTCCTCGGCCTAATGCTGTATTGGGCCAGATAAACCCTCTCAAACCTTAGCTTGCGTACCAGGTCAACACTTCTCTCAAAGGCCTCTTCGTCCTCGCCTGGGTGGCCAACTATGATGTCAGTCGCGAACAGAGAGTCAGAGTAAAGGCTCTTGACCTTACGGTGCAGCTCCATAAACTCCTCGACTGTATACCTCCTGTTCATGACCTTTAGAACCTTGTTGTCACCACTCTGGATCGGGATGTGAAAGAACTTGAAGATCCTTTCATCCTTATAAACGTAGAGCAGGTCGTCAATTATCTCTAAGGCCTCATTTGGAGTCATCATCCCGACCCTTATCCTATAGTCGCCTGGCACCTTGTCTAGGATCATTTTGAGCAGGTCAGGAAGTCTGACCTTGACTGGCAAGTCAAGGCCGTAGGCAGCAACATCCTGGCCAGTCAGCCTGATCTCCTTTGCCCCCCTGTTTACGGTCTCGAGCACCCTGTCAACTATGAGCCTCGGCGGGTATGATCTTAAGGTCCTTCTGGCAAGCTTTGTCTCACAGAAGGAGCAGTTGTCAAGACACCCTTCGGCGATCATTATTGTTGCCATCCTGTCCCTGAGGGGAGGGATTGGCATAAAGCCCATGTCCCTGTCGCCATCAATTAGCACGATCCTCTCGGGGGAGTTGGCCACGTCGGCGATCCTGGTCACGTTCTGTGGGGAGACCAGGCTGGCATTTGGGACCGTGCGTGCGATCAGGGATGGCCTCGCCTTCGCAAGGCACCCGCTTACTATAAGCTTGCCCTTAAGCCCTAGATTGGACAGCTCTACGAGTCTCTTCGTTATCTTGACCTCAGTGTCAAGTCTAACAGCACAGGTGTTGATTATTACAACGTCAGCTTCTGTTGGGGACTTAACCCTGAGGTACCCGTTAGCATCAAGCGTTGACGCCATCAGTGAGCTATCAAACTCCGCCAGCGCGCAGCCGTAGTTCTCAATGTAGTAGGTCTTCATGGTTGCCAGTATACGTGGCCAGGCGGAGGTTATTTTGGCTCTCTACGCGTCCCCCTGAGGAGCTCGTCAGCCGTTAGAAGCTCAAACCGCACAGATCGCCTCTCTATGGCCTCCTTTATTGCCCTCTCCCTATCTGTTAGCCTCTGGTCCGAGCTGCTCTTCACCTCGACTAACGTTATTGTTACAGGACCCCCTGACTCAAGGCCATCAAATACAATGAAGTCGATGGGGCTACCTATGAACCGGGCCTCGCGCGGGTTGTGCCTGAAGCCAGGAAAAAGTGGGGCTAGCTGCTCATACACCTTACCTGTTATCACAGCACTGCTCCTCTTAATGGCTTCTTCCCTGGCCTCCTGAATAGCCCTTTCGGCCATTTGCTTAGCCTTGGAATCCGCGATAGCATCTATGCTCCTATAAACGGCCCTTAGCGTCCCCTCTAGGGCCTTGAGCCTCACCAAGAGCGCACCGATGGCTATGAGCTCAACCAACGAGAGGATAGCCAACGCGTAAAGGTATAGCTGTTGGGTAGGCATGGTGATCCCACTTTTTACTCAGAAGTATGTTAGGGCTTAGCCATTATAAGAGCTGGGCTCTGAGCATGCTAAAAGGCACAGGGTGGAGACTAAGTACGTCTTCGTGACCGGCGGAGTAATGTCTGGGATTGGGAAAGGGATAGTCTCCGCCTCCACAGGCCTCCTCCTAAAGGCAAGGGGTTACAAAGTAGGGATAATCAAGATAGATCCTTACCTTAATGTTGACGCAGGCACTATGAACCCTTATGCCCACGGCGAGGTCTTCGTGACCGAGGACGGGGGCGAGACCGACCTAGACCTGGGTCACTACGAGAGGTTCCTCGGCGAGAACCTGAGCAAGCGCCATAACATAACCGCAGGCCAGGTTTATTACAATGTAATAATGAAGGAGAGAAAGGGGGACTACCTAGGCAAGACCGTACAGGTCATACCTCACGTGACGGATGAGATAAAGCAGAGGATAGCTGGACTCGCCAAAGACACAGGAGTCGACGTTATGATTGTTGAGGTAGGGGGCACAGTCGGCGATATAGAGGGCCTTCCGTTCCTTGAGGCCGCGAGACAGATGTACCTTGAGCTAGGCTCAAACGACGTGGCCTTTGTTCACGTTGCCTTAGCCCCTGTGCTCTCGGCGACAGGGGAGCAGAAGACAAAGCCTGTCCAGCACAGCGTCCAGGAGCTGAGGAGGATAGGCATCCAGCCCTTAGCCCTTGTCGTCAGGTCCCCGAGGCCCCTCGAGGACGAGGCAAGGCAGAAGATAGCGCTCTTCGCAAACCTGCCGCCCTCAGCTGTATTTAGCGACCATGACGTCTCCTTCGTTTACGAGGTCCCTCTTCTCCTCGAGTCTCAGGGGTATGCTTCCCTTTTAGTTTCAAAGCTTGGGCTTCAGGACAGGGAGCCAGACCTTGCCTCATGGAAGAATTTCGTCGAGAGGCTGAAGTCACTTGATAAGAGCGTGAGGATCGCAATGGTTGGCAAGTACACGAGGCTGAAGGACAGCTACATCAGCATAGCGGAAGCGCTAAGGCACGCAGGCGCCGCTGCAGGGTATAAGCCTGAGCTCGTCTGGGTCGAGTCAACTGACATTGAGGAGGGTAAGATTGACACAATGGATGTGCTTTCTACAGTGGACGGAGCCGTGGTACTTCCTGGCTTTGGCAAGCGTGGGGCAGAGGGGAAGATAACAGCGATAAGGTACCTCAGAGAAAACAATGTGCCGACCTTAGGAATCTGCTTTGGCCTTCAGCTCTCCGTTGTCGAGTTCGCGAGGGACGTGCTAGGTCTTGATGGTGCGAACAGTACTGAGATAGACCCCCAGACCCCACACCCCGTCGTTGACCTACTGCCCTGGCAGAAGAACGTCAGGGAGATCGGAGGCACCATGAGGCTCGGCGCCTCTGAGATAAGGCTGGTGAAAGGCACGACGCTTCACAGCCTTTATGGCCGTGACATTGTATATGAGCGTCACAGGCACAGATATGAGGTCAACCCAGCATACGTGAATAGGCTTATTGGAGCTGGACTAGTGATAAGCGCTTGGTCCCCTGAAGGCCTCGTTGAGGCTGCCGAGCTTCCTAAGAAGGAACACAGGTTTTTCGTTGGAACGCAGCCTCACCCAGAGTTCAAGAGCAGGCCTCTAGACCCAAGTCCGCCTTACGTTGGTCTTGTCAAGGCAGCCGCAAGAACCCTATGAGGTCACTATACCTAGGTAAACATTATAGTCTCTCCTGCCCACTTGATTTAGGCAGCGATGCGAATACCACTAGATAGGGTTTGCGTCAAGAGCGGCCTGTTGTGTCCTCAGTGCCAGGCAAAGGTAGACTCAGGGCTGTATGAAAGGTGGGAGGTCGACATAATGAGGGCCCTCCTTGACCTTGAGAGAGATTTCAAGGAGCTAAGGAACTCCTCTTACAAGAAGTCGATAAGAATAGGTGACGTCTTATACATAGTCTTAGATGGCGTCAGCTCCCTAAGCAGGGACCTAGGAAAGGCCCTCCTTTCCAGACTCTCATCGCTTAACGTGAAGAGAATACAGGTTATAGCGGGCCCTACTGATCCAAGATCTCTCATCAGCAGCCTGGTCGGAGTCCCTGTCACTCTCCTTAATACTTACTATGCGCCAGACGGGAGCGTGTACTATGTGGCTAGGCTTTCTCAGGACCTGAGGACTAGGGTCGCCGGTTCGGAGGAGCTGATTAAAAAGACGTTTAAGGTAATAGTCGGAGGCGAACTTGTCATAGAATACGAAGGGGCCCAAGGACCCTCCCCGCACAAGAGCGCTCCGAAAGTGGAGAGAGTCGAGAAGGAAAAAATAGAGGAGTGGCTTAAGAGGCTTGGAAGGTAAAGTGGGGTCAGCCTCTAAACCACATGTCAAGCCTAGACTGTCTCGACCTTAGGTTGTCCCTATAGGCCTTTTTGAGTCTGTCAACTGCCTTAATGACTCTGTCCTCGCTGAAGTCGTGGCTTTCGACGAGTATCTCCTTGATAGCCTCTAAGTTAGGTTCCCTGAACTCGACCTTAAACTGCTGGTTAACTGGAGGGTCGAGGAAGTACTCATATATCTTAAACGGGTCGACGTCAGGCAGCTGGGCCATGATCAGCTCAAGGATCTTCCGAGGATCCTTATGGACCTTAACGAAGCTTAGGGCTGTCTTAGGGCCGTAACCCTTCACTCCATCTGGGTCAAAGTCCGTCCCTACTAGTATGCCTAAGACTATGAGCTGTTCTCTAGTTATGCCGAGCAGCTTTAACATGGCGTTGAGGTCAATTATTTCAGGCTTGACCTCAACGTACTCGTCCTTGTTAGGCAGCTTCCTCTTACCAGTTATTGCGAGATTCCTGACAAGCCTCGGGGACCCGAAGAGTAGGCTGTCGTAGTCTTGGCTGCCCGCGGCCCAGGCGTCACCCCTTTTGGCCATGAATGCGGCCTGGGCCTCGCCATCTGCGGGCGCCTGAACCCAGGGTATGCCCATAGCCTCAAGCAGCCTCTTGGACTCGGCAATCATGTCGTTCGTCAGCTCTGAAGAGGCCTGCGCGTACTTCCTGGCCTCCTCAAGGGCTCCTGTCTCCTTTGCCTTCAGGTACTTCTCTGCGGCCTCCTTTCGCCTTGTTATTCTTTCCTCTATTTCCCGCCTCTTCAGCTCAGGGGGCTTTCCATCGAAAACGTAGACAGGCTTCAGGCCCTCCTCGACGAGGTTGATGGTGCGGTAGAAGAGCCCACTCAAGTGGCTCGTTATCATTCCTTGAGAGTCCTTAAGGGGAGTTCCATCAGGCTGCCTTATGGCGGACAAGAACTGGTATAACATGTTATAGGCATCAAGCGCGATCACATAACCCTTTAGGGCCTTAAGGTCTACCTCCTGCCTGGCCTGGTCAGGGATTATATCGCGTAAGTTTACCCCCAACGCCAGACCCTATCTTGAGACTTGCCTTAAGGCCTAATTTGCTTTGAAGTTAGGCCTCGTTGGCCTCCTGATTCGAGGCCACGAGCTTTATTATGCGATCTTCCTTAGAGCTTGAGGCTACATATGCTAGGCCCATGATCTCAAGCTTCATAAGTACCTTCACTAGGTCAGGAAGTGATATTGAGTAGCCATTCCTGGTCAGGTAGGATATTATCTCGTTCTCGGTTACTGGCCCCTTGCCGCCTTTAGTAAGCTCCTTCAGTGCCTCATAGACCTTGTTTATGAGGGGTTCCTCGGCCCAGACTGACAAGACTCTCACCTTATAAGGTCAGCGAGGTCTGCTGCGAGGTTGCTCTCTGACCAATGTTCATCTGCCTCGCGGTCTCAAGCCACCTCATATAGAAGTCTATCATGTACTTGGTAACGCTGGGCCTGACCTTTGAGAGGGCCTGCTCAAAGTGCCTGAAGCTTACCTTGACGGAGTTTATGTCCTCTCTGAGTGCTGTCAACGCAGCCTCCCTCACAAGAGCGGCGAGGTCAGCCCCTGTGTAGCCGTTCGTCATCTTTGCTATCTCAGCCAGGTCAACGTCCTCCGCTAGCGGCATATGCCTTGTGTGTATCTGTAAGATCTCAAGCCTGCTTCTCTCATCAGGCGGTGGTACATAGATCAACTTCTCAAGCCTGCCAGGCCTCAGAAGGGCGGGGTCAACTAGGTCAGGCCTGTTTGTGGCGGCTATCACGACGACGTTCTCAAGGTTAGTGATGCCATCGACCTCTGTCAGGAGCTGACTCACTATCCTCTCTGTGACCTCGGTCTCCACGTCTGTCCCTCTGGGTGGCGCTATGGCATCAATCTCGTCGAAGAACACGACAACAGGAGCGTACTGCCTAGCTTTCCTGAAGATCTCCCTAACCGCCTTCTCGCTCTCCCCGACCCACTTGCTCAGCACCTCTGGGCCCCTCACCGCTATGAAGTTCGCCCCGCTCTCCGTGGCCACCGCCTTGGCCAACAGCGTCTTCCCAGTCCCCGGGGGGCCGAAGAGGAGTATGCCCCTTGGGGGCTCAATTCCCATCCTCTTAAAGCTGTTGGGGTACTTGAGAGGCCACTCGACGACCTCCCTCAGCTCCTGCTTGACGTTCTCAAGGCCGCCTATGTCGTCCCAGTGGACCTCAGGGACCTCAACCTCTATCTCCCTCAGCCCGCTTGGCGTGATCTCCTTAAAGGCCATTAGGAAGTCATTCATGCTAACCACCATTCTCTCTAGCACCTCAGCGGGTATCTTCTCCTGCTCTACGTCGATCTCAGGCAGATATCGTCTCAGGGCATGCATGGCAGCCTCCCTCACAAGAGCGGCGAGGTCAGCCCCTGTGTACCCCTTTGTCATCTCGGTCAGCCTCTCCAGGTCAACGTCCTCCGCTAGCGGCATATGCCTTGTGTGTATCTGTAAGATCTCAAGCCTTCCCTGCCTGTCCGGTATGGGGATCTCTAGCTCCCTGTCGAACCTCCCAGGCCTTCTCAGAGCAGGGTCCAGCGCGTTGAGTCTATTGGTCGCGCCGATTACTATGACCTGACCCCTTGCCTCAAGGCCATCCATTAACGCCAAGAGCTGGGCCACGACCCTTCTCTCGACCTCGCCAACTACCTCGTCCCTCTTGGGCGCTATGGCGTCAATCTCGTCAATGAATATTATCGCTGGGGCGTTCTTCTTCGCCTCTTCAAAGATCTCCCTTAACCTCTGCTCGCTCTCGCCGTAGAACTTGCTCATGATCTCAGGGCCGTTGATGGCAATGAAGTAGGCATCACTTTCATTAGCTACGGCCTTAGCGAGCAGCGTCTTTCCAGTGCCAGGGGGTCCATAGAGGAGTATGCCCTTTGGGGGCTCAATTCCCAGCCTCTGGAATATCTCGGGATGCCTTAGCGGGAGCTCAACGAGTTCCCTTATCCTCGCAACGACTTCATGGAGGCCGCCTATATCCTCATATGTTACCTTGGGGATGGAAGTTGTCGTTACTGGCCTCTCCAGCACGTCAACAACAGTTTTCTCAGTGATTATTACGGCACCCCTTGGCCTTGTGTCAATTACAGCCAGCTGAACTGCTTGTCCTAGCACGGGTATGGGAATAGTGTCGTTTTCGATCAGCGGCGTTCCAATCAACTTCTTCTTAACGTAGCGCTTAAAGCTGTCATCAATTGATATGGAGTGTACAGTTGGAGCGAGCCTTACCTTAGTGGCCGGCTTCGGAATAACCTTCCTCACTATTACCTTGTCCCCTATATTAGTCTCTGCGTTCTTCCTCAGGTTTCCATCCATTCGAATTATGTCGAGGCCCATGTCTTCAGGAAGTGCGGGCCAGACTATGGCAACGGTCTTCCTCTTGCCCTCTATCTCAACCACGTCCCCGGCCTCGACGCTTAGCTCTTTCATTATGTCCGGGTCTATCCTAACCCTCTTCTTGCCGGCGTCCTTGGGCTTCGCCTCAGAGACCCTCAGGATCACCTCTTTAGTCTGCGATGGCGGTGACTGCTGAGCAGGCTCAGACACTTGGAGGGTGCACCTCCGAGCCATGTGTGGGCCGAGGGCTAATAAAACGTCGCACGGAACTTTTCAATAATTTTTGCCTCAAAATTAAAATAAGAGATGACACTTTTAAATCTCCAGGGACTAAAGGCCAGGGGTGCCATAAGACGTCAAATAACCCCTCAACGCTTGACATAAATAGTTATTATGTGATCAGTTGGGACCCGTCAACTGAGGGTGAAGAGGAGCTTAGGAAGAGGCTCATCGAGGCCTTCAGGAAGGGCACTAAGAGGGTCGCCATTCTGGTGAAGTCAAGCAGCGTTGACTACATGGAAAAGGCTAGGGATGTTTTATCGGAGTTCATAGCGCAAACTGTCGTGATTTGGCGAGAGGGTGAGGTGGTCAAGGCTTGACGTTTGACATCGTGATAACCACTGACAGGAGCATGATGTCCGATCACCATCACCATGAGTTCCTCGGCTTCATGACGACTGGTCCCGCGTTCGGGGTGCCAGAAAGGCTCTGGGCCTGGATAGCGGCTCCAAAGCCTAAGGTCGACGATGAGGGGAGACCCAAGGTCGCGCCTTACGGCCTGAGGAAGATTGAGGCTGCGCTCTTAGACGCGGGCTTTAATGCGGCTGTCGTGGACCCTGACCACTTAGATAAGCACTTGAGCTCAATGAAGGTGTTAATGATAGGTCACCATGACTTCTTCGCCTACGGACCACCCAGCAGCGAGTGGTGGACCATCACAGGCAAGGAACCCTTCAACAGGGTGAGCTTCAGGAGATTCATGGAGGGCCCTGCCGTCAGGATGGCCAAGGAGAAGGGCGTCAGGATAGTGGTTGGCGGCCCGGCCGCGTGGCAGTGGTTATGGTCAATCGACGAGTGGAAAAAGTGGGGTATTGACACCGTCGTCGACGGGGAGGCTGAGAAGGTTGCAGTGATCCTGGCAGAGAGGGCGCTGAAGGGAGAGCCCCTACCAGATTACATCTTCGTGGGGCCCGCTGACACTCCTCAGAGCGCTGAAGAAATACCTAAGATCAGGCATGCAAGCGTGAACGGCCTCGTTGAGATAATGAGAGGCTGTCCAAGGGGGTGTAAGTTCTGCAGCGTTACCTTAAGGCCCTGGAGGATGATTCCGCCTGACAGGGTAATAGAGGAGATAAAGGTCAACATGAGCGAGGGTGAAAAGGGGATAATTCTTCACAGCGAGGACGTGTTGTTGTATTATGCTGATGGAATAAGGCCGAGGCCAGAGGCCCTTCTGAAACTTCACACAATGATCAGACAGATTACGGATGAGGCGATAGGGTGGAGCCACGCAAGTCTAGCTGCGGTCAAGTACGCCCAGGAGCAGCACAAACTGATGACGCAGTTGACAGACATTATGTACTCCACCGAAAAGCAGACTTACCTCGGCGTCGAGGTTGGTGTTGAGACCGGGAGTGTGAAGCTCGCTAGGAAGATAATGCCGGCCAAGTCAGCCCCCTACCCAGCGGACAAGTGGCCAGAGGTTGTAGAGGACGCGTTCGCGATAATGCACGAGCATAAGGTGATACCTGCCGCCACGCTCATAGCCGGCCTGCCGGGCGAGGAGCCTGATGATGTGATCGCTACGACGGAGCTCGTTGACAAGCTAAGGCCCTACAGGAGCCTCATAGTCCCCATGTTCTTCGTCCCTATGGGGGCTTTCAAGAACATGGAGTGGTTTAGGAGGACTCAAATAAGGCCTGAGCACATAGACCTCCTCAAGGCAACCCTCAGGCACAGTGCCTATTGGGCAAGGGACATAGTAGACAAGTTCTACCTCAAGGGCGCTAGGTATGCCCCTGTGAAGTTCCTGGTTAAGTGGATAATAGGTTACATCGAGGGGAAGGCAGAAGAGGCCGCTAAGGCCGTTGAGGAGAGGTCCAAGGCATGAATCATGGGATCGCTTGGCGTTAGGTTCACACAGCTGTTCTGGGGCCTTATTCTGATAGCGTTAATTCTGGCGATCTTTTACATATTGACGGGGAGTTTAAGCGAGATAGGCTTCCTCCTGGCCTCGCACCCACTCCAAATAACGTTTGCGTCAGGCCTCCTGGCTGTTGAAGAGGCCATCAAGAGCCAGAGGTTCCGAGAGGCAGCAAGGGCCTTCGGGAGAAAAATCAAGCCAAGTCAGGCCCTTAAGCTGCACTTTGCATCGTTTGGAGTTGGGATAATAACTCCTGCCTTCTCCGGGGGCCTGCCCACGATGACAGCCATGTTAGGCGACCTGCTGGAGTTAAGCCCCTCTGAGGCCCTCGGCATCGCGCTCTCAGTTACGTTCTTTGACTCCGTCATACCAGCTATTGTCTCGATGGCGATCTCATTCACGCTCCTTCCCTTTTCGGTGCCCATAGCTCTGATGTCAGTAGGCGTCCTTCTCCTATGGGGGGTTATGCTTGGCAGCCAATGGATTAATTGTGCTGTTAAGAGGTTCGCAGAGGTCCTCGATTCAGACAGGGTAAGGAGGTATATTGAGGGCGAGGCTTCGAGCCTGAGACCTATTCTGCTTCACATACTTAGTAAAAGGGGTGCGTTCCTGACGCTGTTCTTGATATCTGTCATCTCCTATATCCTGGAGGCGTCTTCGATCCTTGTCCTGATGGAGATGGATCCTACTCAGTACCTTCAGGCGCTGGGCGCGCTCATGTTATCGTATGTTGGGGGTAACCTCCCCACACCAGGCGGAGTGGGGGGTGTGGAGTACGCGTTATCATTGATGATACCCAGAGGCGTTGTGGTCATGTGGAGGGTTTCATACTTCCTTGTAGGTCTAGCAGCCCTTGTGCTTTTGAGGGACGTTGTTGCTCACTACATAGGATACACGAGGAAGATTAGAGCCACGCTCGTAGAGAACCATTAGTCTTTATAGTATTGCCTCCTTGCAACCCAAATCTCGATCATATAACGTCCACACGACACGAGTCCGGAAACCAGTCATCAGCTGTTTAGTTTAAGGTGCAGCCATGAGGCCTCGTCAAGGAAACGAATGGGCGTACGTAACCATCCTAACTCCTAGGCCTTGGCCAGGGCCCATCGGGCTAGCGTGACATCCTTTTTCTGAGAACGGCATTAAGAGCTTCACGCAGGAGTCAAAAAGGATTCAGCCCCTGGTCCCTATCCGGGTGGAGGGCAAGGGCATGGAAGCAGGATTCGTGACAACGAGAGAAGCCCTCAAGAGGCAGAACGGCGAGGAGGTTAGACTTAGAGGTTGGATCTACAGGAAAAGGAACCTCGGAGGCAAGCTCTTCATAGTCCTGAGGGACTCGGAGGGAATCGTCCAGTGCGTCATGGACAAGTCCTCATCGACGTCTACTGAGGCAGAGAGGGCCGCGATCGAGTCCTCCGTAATAGTCATGGGAAAATTGAGGTCTGATCCAAGAGCCCCAGGAGGAAAAGAGGTTGAGGTAATAGACTTCAAGGTAGTAGGTCCCTCGGAGGACTTTCCGATAAAGGGGGGTGAGAGCGTTGATTACCTCTTAGACATAAGGCACCTATGGCTTAGATCGAGGAAGCTCACTCAGGTCATGAGGATCAGGCACACCGTGCTCAAGTCGTTGAGGGATTACTTTATAAATAATGGCTGGTGGGAGGTGAGCCCACCCATATTGACGCAGAGCGCGGTGGAAGGAGGGGCAACCCTCTTCCCCGTTGAATTTTTCGGAAGGAAGGCATATCTCAGCCAAAGCGCCCAGTTCTACCTTGAGGTCATGATATTCAGCCTCGAGAAGGTCTGGTCACTTACTCCAAGCTTCCGCGCAGAGAGGAGCAGGACCCGGAGGCACCTCTATGAGTACTGGCATCTCGAGGCTGAGGCGGCTTGGATGGGCATGCGTGACATGGTGAGGGTTACGGAGGGGTTGGTGAAGGAGGCCGTAAGGGGGGTACTGAACGAGAGGCTTGAGGAGCTCGAGTTCCTGGGGAGGAGGACCGAGCCCCTAGAGAGGACCCTCAGATCATCATTCCCCGAAATAACCTACGACGAGGCCATCGAGAGGTTGAAGAGGAAAGGGTTCAGCATAACGTGGGGTGATGACATTGGGGCTGACGAGGAGAAAGCCCTCACTGAGGACCTTGAGGTTCCGTTCTTCCTTACGATGTTCCCCAAGCACCTCAAGAGCTTCTACATGAAGGTCGACGACTCAAGGCCAGACGTCGTGCTTGGGTTTGACCTTGAGGCCCCTGAGGGATATGGAGAGGTTGTTGGCGGAAGCCAAAGGGAGGATAGGTACGAAGTTTTGTATAAGAGGATCGCCGAGAGTGGGCTAAACCCTACTGATTATCAGTGGTACCTAGACCTCAGGAGGTATGGCAGCGTCCCTC
>JBMFIT010000013.1:0-10669 GCA_049974445.1 Acidilobus sp. | reverse complement strand
CACAGCGGTTTCGGCCTTGGGGTTGACAGGTTAGTCATGTGGATAGCGGGTCTTGACCATATTAGGGACGCGATACCATTCCCAAGGCTCAGAGAGCGGATTTATCCATGAGGAGGTTCTGCTCCCTTCTATCAGGTGGAAAGGACAGCACATATGCGCTCAGCAGGGCACTTGAAGAGGGGCTCGAGCCCTCATGTATTGCTACTGTATTGCCTGTCAGGGCTGACAGCTGGATGTTCCACAGGCCCTTCGTCGAGCTTGTCCCACTTCAACTGGAGTCCATGGACCTTTCTGATAGGCTCTTTAAGATCGAGGTTAGCGGGCTTAAGGAAAAGGAGGTTGAAGAGCTCTCTCAAGCGCTTGCCAGGGCCGAGCAGATGTTTGGCTTTGACACCCTTGTGGTAGGCGGCATAGCAAGCAGGTATCAGTTCAATAGGTTCAAGAGGATAGCTGACGAGCTTGGCCTTGAGCTCTATGATCCCCAATGGGGGTCTGACCCCGAGGAGTACATGAGGGGTCTCGTCAAATACGGAATAGTTTTCGTTATAACTCAGATAACGACTGCCGGCCTACCTCCTAGGCTCCTTGGAGTTCCAGTAAGCTCAAGTGAGCAGGTCGATGAGATACTTGTGCTAGCGAGGAAGTACGGATTTCACCCTGCCTTCGAGGGTGGTGAGGCCGAGACCTTCGTCATTAAGGCCCCTCGCTACCGCCATGGGATATGTTTAGAGGCGAGAAGGGTCAGGTCGTCAGAGTTTGAGTGGAGGCTTGAACCCATGAGCGCTGAGCTCTGCGGGAGGATTAGGGTTTCAGTTGATGACACTACTTACGTAATCTAAGCGCCCTCTCCGAGTTTGCGGCGACAATTCTTACAACTTCCTGCTCGTCGAGCCGTTTAACCTTGGCAATCAGCCTCGCGAGATCAGGAATCATAAGGGGGGTTAGCCTGAGCCCATGGTATTCGTAAGGGCCATCGCTCTCAAGCACAATCACGTTAAGAGGGGTGACTTTTGCTACCTCAAGGGACTTCCCCTGGACCTTAGCGGCCGCGTTTATCGATATAAGGTACCCTCTACCGGCGATCTCGTCTATGAGGTAAAGGGGGCCCGTGTACCAGTGGAACATCGCCCTTGACACACCTATCTCAACGATCAACGAGAGGGCCTCCCTCCAGGCCCCGGGCGAGTGTATGTTAAGCAGGGCGTCGATATCCCTGGCAACAGCTGCGTAGGCCTCGAAGACCTTCCTCTGCGCGCTGAAGGTCTCACCTGGAAGGAATCTCCTGTCAAGCCCTACCTCGCCTAAGCACCGAACACCCAGCCTTTGGGCGAGCCTGAGGAGCTGCCAGGCCTCATCAATTGGGTGGTCTCTAAGGGACCAGGGATGGAAGCCAGCGCAGGCAGTAACCCTGTCAGGGTACCTCTGAGAGATGTCCACGACCCTGTCGAAGGACTTTAAATCCTCAGAAACGGCAACGATCTTGAGGTTTGGAAAGGCGTTCAACATCTGTTCAATCTCGTGGTCAGGAAACTCTGCTAGGTGGCAATGCATGTCATAATATATCACGTCGTTCACGGACACCCCCTGCTGGGGCAGGAGAAAGTGCTTTAAGAGTGAACCCTCGGAGCTAACTTTGGAGCCGAAGTCGGGGCCCGTAGTCTAGATTGGATAGGACGCCGCCCTTACACGGCGGAGGTCGGGGGTTCGAGTCCCCCCGGGCCCACCACTTGTTAAAGCAGCGCCGTTTGTCGCTAACATCGCTTCTAATTTGCGCGTTCACCTGCTGGAACCTAAGATATCCTACTAATCTTAACTTAATTATCAAGGATATTCAGGGAATTTGACAATCGACTATAACGGTCTCTTGATCAGTTTGGCGACTTAACATATCCCCTTTAAATCTGAACCCCATGCTAGCAATCGATTTGCGGCAAAGCCTTGTAAGCATTGGCATTTCAGAGCGTCAGAGGTGAGTACATGAGTATGTCAAGCCTTGACTGGTAAAGGCTGGAGGGCGAGGGGGTCGCAGGGAGTCAACGTCAAAGGCAATAAAAGAAAATTGTCATTAACCGGCTCGTAAGTGTCTTAAAACCACCTTAGAGCTCCTGGAGAAACAAGGCCTTTATCGGTAATCGAATCCGAAGGGGCGACAAGTCCCTTATACCCTGGGGGACAGGCTAAAAAGGCTAGACGAGCTAAAGAAGAGAATAGAGTCCATGGAGTGGAAAGCGGAGCATGAGAGGTAATACACACCGGGCTGTACAGGTGGAGGGCGTTGGCTAAGGCCAGCGAGTATCACGTTGAGACACTGAGGTATATGGCTGTCACGCCCAAGGAGTACAGGGCCCAGAGGGGCCAGTTCTTCACGCCCAGGAGCCTGAGGGAGGAGGTCCTCTCGAGAATCCCTAAGCTTGAGAGGCCCAGGGTTCTCGACCCTGCCTGCGGGACGGGCGAGTTCCTCCTATCAGCTAAGGAGCACTTCGTTGACCCTGACCTCCACTGCTGGGAGATAGACCGTAAGCTGGCGGAAATAGCGAAGAGGGTCGTCCCAGAGGCCCACGTTGAGGTAGTCGACTCGCTCACGAAGCCGTTCAGGGAGGAGTTCGACGTGATAGTCACCAACCCTCCCTACTTCGAGTTCAAGCCCTCTAGGCCAATCATGGATAGGTACAGGGAGGTTATACGCGGCAGGCCCAACATATACGCCCTCTTCGTCTACATGTCCCTCAGGCTCCTCAGGCCAGGCGGGTGGCTTGGCCTCGTGGTTTCCTCCTCTATGAACAACGGGGCCTACTTCAGAAGGCTGAGGGAGTTCATAGTTAGGATGGCGGACATAGTCTACATGAGGGTCCTCGACGACCCCTACGTGTTTGAAGAGGTCAACCACACCTTCCAGCTCCTCGTCCTGAGGAAGGGCCCTAGTACTGGCAGGTATGTGCTGAGGGTTGGGAACCACGTAATATTCTCTGAGGGAGCTGATGAGCTCAGGAAAATATTCGAGGACTCAGTCACGCTTGGGAGACTGGGGTACAGGGTCCAGACGGGTAGAGTCGTGTGGAACCAGCACAAGGACAAGCTTACTAACGACTCAGCAGAAGGCGTCCTGCTGATATGGGCCCATAACATAAAGGAAGGCAAGTTGGTCCTGGGTGGCGACAGGCCTCAGTATGTAAGGTGGAAGGGCCCGGTCGACAAGGGCCCTGCCATAGTTGTGACCAGGATAGTTGGGCACCCCAAGAGGCTCAGGCTTGAGGCGGCTCTCGTGCCTACGGGGACCACCTTTGTGGCTGAGAACCACGTGAACGTGGTCTATCCGCCGCCGAATGCCACGCTTGAAGAAATGGAGGAGATAGTGGCGCAGCTCAACAGCCCTATTACATGGGATGTGCTGTCAAAGGTGACCGGGAACACGCAGATATCGAAGACCGAGCTGGAAAACCTCGTGCCGCTACACATAATCGCTCGCAGAAGAGCATATGCTCTCCAGCTCACCAGCGTCAAAGACGTTAAGACAGGGGGTGGCAATACCTTGAAAGACGTTCTTCCAGTGAAAGACCACCCTTAGCAACGGCTTCCACTCGCTACTAGGCTCCTCATATTCAATAAGGCAGTTTGTTTCGTACTCCCTGCAGTTGACTCTGAAACTGGATGCTTTAAGAAGCCGCTTCTTTACAAAGTCAACCAGGTTTTCTCTACAGACAGCACACTCGCCTTTTCTGACGTAGTACGTCATATATATGTATCTCCCCCCTTGTAGCTTGGAAATGAGGTCATCGAATGTGCTGAAAGCCCTCCTAAGGGATCTCGTCCCGTGAACCCCCAAGAGCAGCAAGATTGTGAGCTTCTTTGTTGCATCCTGATCCTGTTCTAAAGTCTTCAGGTACCTTATGTAATTCAATTTATCCTGTCTGGCAATGTAAAGGATTTTCCCTACTATTTCGGCAGCTGACCTTACCTTAGTATCTTCTGAATTAATGGCCCTTTCAACGGCCTTTTCAATTGGCTCTCCTGGATTAGGCCCCAACAGATCGCGTAGATAGCGGGCTTTTCTCTCCTTATCATAACCACTGTACCTTTGGAGCCTGTTTTTATCATAAAACTGATACTGGTTCAATAGGTCGGATACTGCCTTATTGAAACCGCTTCGTTCTCTAAACTGGCTCCAAGACAAAGCATTGGTTCCTCTAAATAACCCAAATTCGGTAAGGGTGTCTTGGCCGATGTTGGCTCGAGTCCCCTTTCCGCTCTCGATCAACTTCAGCTCAATATATGCGATGCTATTAATGGCGTTATTTAATAAAAGTTTTATGTCACCGGGCTCAGAGTACTTTCTACCAATGAAGAAAGCCTTCCTAACTCCGCCGAACAGCTTCGTCGCGTCGTTTATGATCAGTTTAGCCACCTTATCAGCACACCTATGTGTATCATTGACCACGTGACGACCCTCTACAGTGCCGTTGATTACGTCAACAACGCCTTTCTCAAGAGCTTCTGCCTTGTCACGCTCAAACTTGCCCACTAATAGTCCCTATTTTTGAGACTGCAGGGAGGATTTATCACCCTAAGGGGCCTATAGCGCGATTAATGGAGTGAGTATAGCGCTTTGACTTACGTGCTAAGGTAAGAACCGGCAAGTTAAGGCGTATAGGGCATATGTTCGCATAGGCCTGATTCCGTTTATAATGCTCATAAAATGGGTTTCGGCCTCTTATGAGCTATTAAGAGCAATAGGCATCGATAGCTTCCTCGATTCGCATAGGCTTACAAATGTCCAGGTCAATGGGTTGGTCCAAGCATCTCTAAGTTGACGCTGTCTAAGACATATGAGCCAGGGGTCTTTAAACCCCAAGAACTACCCGAGTCGGTGTCATCATATTCCGACAGCTTAGGACGCAGGTCAGGACGGGATCGGCATAGTCAGGGCAAGAAGGACGCCATAGATTACAACAGCGATCACTCCTGCCTTGCCGAGTTTAGAGTCATCAGCTGCTGGACCTGGATGCCTTCCCCTGGTGAGCATGAATATGGCTAACGCTATGATGCCAAACAGTCCAAGTGTAGGTATGTAGATCCCGAGCGTTAGGAGGATGGCGATAAAGATTAGAGACACCATCAGATGTCCTCTCATTCCAAGGGCCGCCCTAATAACATGACCTCCGTCAAGCTGCCCAACCGGGACGAGGTTTAGAAACGTGACGAAGAACACTATGTAGGCGGCGAAGGCGAGGGGGGAGACCACAACATCATAGCCAGGGGGTGTGTGAATCGAGGCAAGGAGGAGATACATTATCACGGGAACCGCCGAGATAGTTGAGCTTGGCGGGACCGCGGAGGACGGCATCAGGGCTGAGGTCCTAAGTCCTATGGCGGCAAGCGGGATTGCGGCGATGAACCCTGCCAGCGGCCCAGAGACTCCGACAAGGGCCAATTCATCAGCAGTCGCAGGAACCCACTTCATATTGATAACCGCACCTAGAGTACCAAGAAACCCCAACTGCAGGGGCGGCGCCGGTATGAGGTACGGAGGGCTCCTGGGGACGCCGTACTTTCTCATCATGAACCAGTGGCCGCTTTCATGGATTAGAAGGGGAGTTAGCAGGCCGACAGTGTAGAGGAGCGGCGTCAATGGGCCGCCAGAGGGAAGCTTAGTCAGGGCGAAGCCGGAGTAATAGACGGAGAGGGCAGTAAGCACAGCCAAGGTGACCCAGGTGACTACATTATAACGAGGGCTGTATGTTGTTACAAAGAGGTAAAGTGCTGGCCCCTCCCTCCTGATCGCCGGGGCGTGTCCTATTCTTACAAGGTCCTTGTAGAGGGACTTAAATGAGGAAATCAGGGATCCCTCCTTTACTCCTGTAATCAGCATTCTGAAGACGCCACTCCCTACCTCAGTAAAGTCCTTCACCTCAAAGTATCTCTCGACAACTGTTAAGACCTCACTTCCCTGCTGACTCAATGCGCTCTCCATGTATCTTGCTCTCGCCGACGTATTAACCTCTCTTACCTATCGGCAGCCAAACCCTTACTCAAACGCCTTCTGCTTTGACCTGAGGAATAAACCACAAGGGTCGACACTCCTCAGCGATGCATCGTGGCGATCCAGGAGCTCCTTGGGAACTCCGTGCATTGTCTCAAGGAACTCCCTCTCAACTGGGTGAAGGCGTGACGGAACTATTAGAGTGGA
Organism: Acidilobus sp.; assembly: GCA_049974445.1. GTDB lineage: Archaea > Thermoproteota > Thermoprotei_A > Sulfolobales > Acidilobaceae > Acidilobus. The sequence continues at coordinate 4,485 of JBMFIT010000013.1, read as the reverse complement.
GGGGGTGAGGGGGGCAAGCAGTTCTGGGTCAGAGATGCTTGAGTATGATACCTTGACATCGTCATCGCTTACTGAGATCGCAAGTACTAGCAGATTCCTGAAGCCTTTCCATTCATCACCTACCAGCTCATCCAGTTGGTCCTTCAACGCTTTAACTCCCTCAGCAGGCGGAAGCTGTCCCCCATCAGGGCTTACGTCGAGGAGAAGCAGCGTGTGAAGGTCTAGGCACATGTTTCCGAGAAGCCAGTAGGCCGTTGAGGTGGCCCCGACGCCTCTCCACGGCCCTGGTATCGTCATTTTCCTCCCGAACCTATAGAACTGAAGGCCGGAGGTGGACATGGAAGCGCAGGGGCCTGAGATGCCTGGTATGATCTTAACCTTGATACCTTTTAACTTAGCCTCAACTAAGAGGGAGGCGTGGGTCGTCGCGACCATAGGGTCTCCTGGGACTATCACGGCAACGTTAAAGGAGGATGCCATGCTGATAATGGAGCTTGACTTGTCCTCCAGGCTTTCCCTCGAGGCAACCATGGCCTGCTTTCCAAGCGACTTGACGGCGTCGATTATCCACGAACTAAAAGGGGACGTATATGAGTCAATAATGAGCACGTTGGCCTCCTCAACGGCCTTCCTAACCTGAGGTGTAAGGCTCCCAGGGCCTAGGCCTGCCCCTACTATTGTAAGCAACGGCTAACCCTCGCTTAGGGTCTTAGCTAGCCTTGAGGCCCAAGCTGATATCTCGTGACGGATAAGCTTTGAGTCATCTGTGTATCCATGTTCCTCAAGTGCCTTAAGGGACACGTTGGCTATCATGTCCATAAAGTTCATGTATATCGTGACCTTTCGTCTGATGGCGTCCTTTAGCTGCTCCCAGCCCTTATCACTCAGGGCATAAACTATCTTCCTGCCCCCTCTGACCTTCTCCTCTACGTTAACTACGTCTATTAGACTCACGTCCTTCATGTAGTTGAGGAGTGGATATATTGATCCAGCCGCAGGCTTCCACTGGTTGGCAGTGATCTCCTTTATCTTCTTAATTATCTCATAACCATGCATAGGCTTTTCCGACAGAATTAGCAGAAGCAGCCAGACTAGGGTATCCCTATACCTGGCCGTAGTTACCGTGGTCTCCAAGCTCTCCTCTCTCATCTAAGAGCTCCCTACCTGTCTGGAACTTAAATATCAACGGCTAATATATTTCTATCTCTAAGAAAACACCCCTGATAGAGAGGCGCTCAGAACTGGTGTCACTCCTCATCAGATCAGTAATACCAACCCTCCTCACAGCGCCGTTAGGGCTTAACGCGCGAGGACTAAAAGACTAAACTAAAATAAGTAAAAGAAAAATAAATTATAGGATTATATTGAGCAGCACTCAGCCCCTTGAGCCCCAGACCTAAATGCCCTCCATGAGTAAAAGGTTCCTAAAGCCAGCCCAAGCCATATCAGCGCCGCCCCAACGATGGCTATATAGAGTGCTGGCGAAGCCAACGTTATGAAGTACGCCTCACCGCCAGCAAACGTTATCAACATCCCTGATATCAGCAGGGACGAGACGTTCCTCCTGGCTATATCTGGAAGGCCGAACTGCCTGAACAGGAGGACGGCGAGAATGATAGAGGGGAGCGTGAAGAACCCGAAGTCCTGGTGTAGCCTGGTGTAGACGAAGTCGTTCATCCACCCCGGCGCTGGCGGCGTAGCAAATCCATAGTAAACCTCGTGGAACTCTATGTAGTACCCGGTGACAGGTATCGTCAGGTAGATGAGGACGGCGGCCACAAGTATTGTAAGGAAGAAGGGGTCCCTGAGCTTGCCGGCCCTCTTCAGGTAGGCAGCGAGTCCTATTAATACAAAGAGCGCGCCCCACCCTATCATACCCGTCATTGCGTCGTCCATGGCCAACCCGTTGACATCGTTTGGGCCTGAGGAGAATAACGTCGGAATAGCGTAGTTGCCGACGCCGGCCACTATGTAGAGCCACGTGACGGCCAATATCAAATAAGACATTATTAGGAACCCTATAGCTGCGACCATCTTCGGGGCCCCCTTCATCTCATAGTAACCGTAGGAGACGGCGGCAATGGAGGCTATGCCCGCCATAATCAGTGGCAACATGGTGTGCGAGTGAGAAGTTACCACGTTCTCAGTCCAGGTCACAACAGCGGTGGCGTTATAGTAGCCTAGCACGGGATACATGGTCTGGTTTATGTAACTCGAAACGAAGGATGGCCAGGGCCCGAACCAGGTTATCCAGCCTGCTATGTGCCCCTCTACCGCGGCTATCAGGATGCCAATAAGAGCCAGCAGCGCCGTGTAGTAGGGCACCCCCATAGCCTCGTAGCCTTTCCCGCTCAGCTTAGGGTACCAAAGCATAGTTATTATCAAGCCGATGGCCATCTCGTCTCCGACAAGAAATGCCGTGATCTGCGCCCACAGGGGGATTCCAAGAGCAAACCTATCATAGACGTCGAAGATGCCCGCTATCCCAGCCAAGGGAGTCGCGATGAGGCCTCCATATATAACTGCCTCCCTTATCAGCTGCGCTGCCCTTCCCTGGGCCCTATCGAGCCCAAACGTCATGCAGAGCAGGCAGGCCCCACGGTCACGATAGGCATGAAGACGGCGCCGTGCCAGTAAAGGACGAGGCGCCAGTAGACGTCTGGTGTCCAAACATTGTTGTAGTTTGAGTTAAGGAGAGGCGTCAACGCGTTAATAGCCGGTATGATCGCCGTGAGGCCCAGCGCCCAGGCTACGTTCCAGAGGGCCACGAACCAGGCGTTAAGCCAGTAGGAGATTCTGCTCATCTTCGCGGGCCTCAATACCATTCCCTATGTAGAGAAGCAATTAAGCGGCTTAAAAGGTTTACTATGAGGCTTGACAATACCAGTTTCCCTGCTACCGGCTTTAGGTCCCTTCATAATACTATGAAGGTGACGCCAGGGACCATCAGTGGTGAGAAGGGCCTACCTTGCCCCCTGTAGAACTTGTTGAACCACTCGTAGAAGTGAAGCCTTAGGTCATGGGCGAAAGCGACTATGCCCTCTAGCCCCGCGGTTAGGAGGTTCCCTATTACGTATATCACAACAGCGGCGGCGAATGTCAGCGGTGTGGGGTGCGGTGTAAGCACTACATAGTAAAGTATGGTGAAGCCCACCATGAGGCCCGCGTGGGCCAGGCTTAGTCCCATAATCCTGAGGAAGCTTATAGTGTTGCCAAGCGTCAGCAGCATGCCCTCAAACACGCCCAAGAAGCTCTCATATGGGTTGAACATGGTGCCCTCCCCAGTTGCGAGCGAGTAGATGGCCTCGCCGGCGAACAGCCACGCTATAGCCGCTATGGCCCCATAGAAGACGAAGGCCCCCATGGGCCCGCCCTTCCCTAAGCCGAACAGGGCCTCCTCAATGATGTACCCCGCCCTATAGGCGTTGAAGTAAACTAGGAATGGGAGTCCAGCTGCCAGGAAGAGCAGGGTGAGCGGCAGGCGCCTTGCCGTGAGGTCTTCGTAGTCCCTTGCCAACAGGTCATCGGCTATCCCCAGCAGGTTGCCGAACGTAAGCATGAAGGCGCCTATCCAGAACGAGACGTCAAGTATCTCATTAAAGAGCGACATAGTGTAACCCTGGGTTGGGCTCTCCATCGCGGCCTCGACAGGGGATAGGAGAGGCGGGACCTTGAAGCCCAATGCGTGCCATAACTTGTCCAGGCCAACGGCCTCCGCAGCAATTGGCCCGAAGAACTCGCCAGCGAAGAAGCCTGTGATCATGCCAGCGACCCCTAGTATGGCGGCGACCTTGGCTATGTCACTGCTCCTGGGCAGCATGTAGAGGAGGGCGAAGAGCAGAACCAACAGTCCATGGCCTACATCAGGGAACATCAGCCCAAATATTATTGGCATGGTGACTGCCATGAAAATCGTTGGGACTATCTCGTCCGCCGAAGGGGTCCCATACATGTTGACAATACTCTGGAACCACCGGAAGTAGCCGGGTAGATCAACCTTCGTAGGCACGTACTTCTCCCCCCTCCTTATCCCCAGGCTCCTTATCACGTAGACGTTGTTGCAGCAGTCCTCAAGGATGGCCCTGAGCTTGCGTGAGTCCTTGGCATCCACGAACCCGTATATAAAGGAGGTAGTAGTGGTCCTCGCGGAGAGGCTTATGGCCCTAAGCGCCTCGGCAAGCCCTGAAACCTGGGCGTAGTATTTCCGGAGGTCATCGGAGTACTTCATAACGTCAGCCCTTATGGTCGAGATCTCCTCAGCGACCTTAGCGAGGAGGCCCTTAGCGGCCTCATAGGCCTCCTTGGGGGAACCTGGCATATCAGGGGGTATGGTTGCCTGCTTCCACCCGATCCTGGAAAGCTCCGACGCAGCGGCTGAGACCGCCTGGGATTCGCCGGCTATCACGAAAACCGCCTCCTCGCCGGGGACCATACTGGCGTATAGGAGGCCGTGTTTGGACGCTATCTGTTGTGCGTTGGGCAAGA
>JBMFIT010000012.1:0-26953 GCA_049974445.1 Acidilobus sp. | reverse complement strand
AGGCCAGCTCAATATCGCCTCTCCTTATCACAATGCCCTGCCCCTCGTAGAACTGCCTGCCGCACACGATGCAGGTATACTTGATGTTCCTTGCCAAGGCATTTCCCTCGAAGGACGGGGCGCAGAGCTATTTAAGGCGGGCAGTCCATGGGTGAACGGTTTGCGAAAGGGGCCTTAGAACTCAGGGCTGCTGGTGTCGGTGAAGGTGGAGGCGGTCAGACTACATCCAGCAATTGAGAAGTTAGTGCAGGAGAGGGGCTGGAGAGGCCTCACAAGGGTTCAGGTGGAGGCAGCAAGGGCTATACTGGGGGGAAGTAATGTCCTCGTGACAGCCCCGACCGGTGAGGGCAAGACCGAGGCCGCGATCCTTCCGCTTCTCAGCGCGCTTCTTAGCATGCCTGACGTGAAGCCCGTGGCTATTCTGTACATAACTCCCATGAGGGCGTTGATAAATGATCTCTATAGGAGAATAACGTACTGGAGCAGACCGTTAGACTTCATAGTAGCGAAGAAGCACGGCGACGTCCCTTCCCATGAAAGGCTGGCGAGGCTCCGCAACCCACCACATATACTGCTCATAACCCCTGAGAGCCTCGAGATAGACCTGGACTGGGCCCCCCGGTTCAGAGACTATTACCGTAACGTCAGGGCCGTAATTGTCGACGAGCTCCACGAGCTGCTCTCCTCAAAGAGGGGGATCCAGCTGCTGTTCCTCCTTGAGAGGCTGAAGGAATACGCAGGGGACTTCCAGAGGATAGGCCTTTCAGCCACTCTGAGCAATCCGCAGAGAGCCCTTGAGCTCCTCTCTGGCAGCAGTCAGAGGCCAAGGGCCGTTGTAAGTGGGCAGGAAACAAGGAAGTTCGAGTTTTACGTAAGGTTCGTGAGGGAGGGCGATGACCCTTGGCGCAGGGTAGCGGATGTCGTCAACAGCGCAGTGGGCCCCACCCTGGTCTTCACCAACAGCAGGTACGTGTCTGAGAAGGTAGGACATGAGCTTCAGAAGGCGGGGTTGAGCGGGGTCTACGTACACCACTCGAGCGTATCGGCCGACGTGAGGGAGTCAATCGAACAGAGGCTCAGGGAAGGGGTAAAGGCCATAGTAGTTTGTACGAAGACCCTTGAGCTAGGCATCGACATAGGTGCGATAAAGGAGGTCGTACAGGTCAAGGCGCCAGGGTCTGCGTCGGCACTGATACAGAGGGTTGGCAGGAGCGGTCACGTACTGGGTGGTACGTCAAGGGGCCTAATAATTTCGGTAGGGCCCGTTGACTTCGCCGAGGCCATAGCAGAGTCGAACATGGCAAGAGAGGCCCTCGTAGAGGGAGACCTTATAGCGTCGACCCCTATTGACGTCGTGGCAAAGGAGGTAATAGGCTACCTGCTTGCCAAAGGGTCTGCGACTCCAGCTGATATATACAAGGTGTTCAGGGGAGTCAAGGTCTTCAGAGCCTCGTATAACGAGTTCGTAAGCATACTTAATTACATGAAACGGAACGGCATGTTGGACTCCGCTGATGGATCCCTGAAGGTTGGTCACTTGTTTTACAGGATATGGAGGCTAAGGGAGAATGGAGAAAGGGTTTGGCAGGCAAGAAGCTTCGCTGACTTCTTCTCAACGATCCCAAAGAGAGACTTCTTTGCCGTGAAAAGCGGGGACTCCAGCATAGGCTATATCGACTCCTACTTCGTCTACAGAAACGTCCGTCCAGGTGATGTAATAAGGCTGGCAGGCAGGGCGTGGGAGGTCACGAAAATAGATGACTTAAACGAGGTCGTCGAGGTTGTGCCATCAGATGGTGCAGCCGAGATACCCCTGTGGAGGGGCGAGGCTGTCAACAGATCAAGGGAGGTCGCTGAGGAGTTCTACAGGGTTATCTTCAGCGCAGCGCCATGCAAGGCCTCATGCGACCCTGAGGGGCTCAACGAGATCTCGAGCATAAGGTCATGGTATGTTAACAGGGAGTTAAGGATCGACAATACAAACATAGTTGTTGAGGCCGTGGGCGACGAACAGGTTCTACTGGCACCGCTTGGCTCTAAGGTCTCCGAGACCCTAGGGCTAATGCTATCGTACCTTATAATGAAGGAAAGAGGCCTCGACGTGAGGTACAGGTCTGCGTTCTATGGCCTTAGCGTCCTAACAAGCGGCTCTGACATAGTTGAGCTGATGAAGTCCATATCACCTGACGAGGTCTCGAGGATCGTCTACGACGCCCTTGAGTTCTCCCCGATGTTCTATGAGGAGGTCTCACAGGCAAGGTATGACTTGGGCAAGCTTGGAGATCTTGACAAGGAGGCCGACGAGCCATTCATCAAGGGGGTTAAGGAGTATGTAATGCGGACAAGGCTTGACGTAGACGGGGCCACCCAGTTCCTCAGGTCCCTTAGGGACGGGATGATAAGGGTTCAGAGGGTTGATGAGTCCCCCTCTCCTCTTGCCAACGAGCTGTTGTCTGTTCCGTCCGTGAGGCCCTGGGTCCAGGACTTAAGTAAGAGCATAGCGAAGGCGCTGGAGGGATGGGCTTTTACAGACATAGAGGTCGCTGAGGAACTTGGTCTCCCCTTGAAGACTGTTCTGTCGAAGCTCAAGGACATGAGGAGGCCCGACTATACCGCAAGAAGAGTCGTTGCCTTTCTTGACGTTGGCTCTCGGGAGTGGAGGTGGACCCTCCTCCCCTATCTCAAAGAGGTCGCATCGCTGGAGGAGTTCAGGGACAGCTTTACGCCACTGAGGCAGGATGGCGAGTTTAAGGTCGTGGTCAGGAGATCCTATGACACTGAATCGCGTGAGAAGCTCGTCAGACCTCGTGACGTTATTGAGAACTGGGACGAGATTCTACACCTGATGGGGGGCGAAGAGGTTTACGAGCTTAGGGTCTCGTCAGCCCTTGGCGAGGGACCTACGATCGTCTACCATTACGTAAGTAGCGGGGCAGCAAGGGATCTAGTGCTAAACGCTATAACATTTATCCAGAGGAACCCCAGACTGGAGAGCAGGGTATCAGCCTGAACGCGTGTGAAGGGGTTAATAGGCTGAGGGTGGCCGCCTCAAGGGCTATGGCAAGTGATCAGCCTGACCTAGCAGAGCTGGCTAGCGACCTCGATGCTATAGCTAACTCCTTGTCTGGGCTATGTGAATACGTTGGAGGCGACGTGCTTAACATAGTAGATAGGCTTGCGTCTTGCATGGACTCCCACAACGTTGCCTGCGCTGTCGACCTTGTTTCAAGGCTACGTGAGCAACTGAAGGCGCTCTCTAGGACGATAAGCGTGTTAACCGGTCTAAGGGTCCAGAGGGCTCTAACAGGTCTTGGACTGCTCACAATTTCCATGTTTATGATGCTAGCTCCCACCTCAGCTCTTGACCTTGAGGTAGCGCCTATCGGCGTTGGACTGGGGATAGCAGCCCTTGTGCTATACGTGAACAAGTGGTCAGCCCTGGTAGCGCTATTTGGCTCGGCAATCCTCGTGCCTGTTACAATATTCGACGGTCAGCCGCTCTTTACGCTAGCAATGTCAATGCTCCTTGCGTCGTCAGCTGGGTCCTTGATAATTGAGCTGAAAGCGCGGAGCGTGTCAAATGGTATTGTCACCTTCATGTCGGAGGGACGTGGAAAGGTCGGTGGAGCCGCCGGCGGGATTTGAACCCGCGACCACCGGCTTACAAGGCCGGCGCTGTCGGCCCGCGCAGGGGGTCTACCGAGCTGAGCTACGGCGGCCCCCTGGCAGCAGTCCAGCCGAGGCATTAAAGGCGCAGCGGTGTAGGCTATGGCGTTAGGTTTCGCATATCTATCCGGTGAGCATCCCGTGCTGCCCTTTGAGGAGCTGAGGGGCTGCCTTGAGGCAGAGGGAGTTAGGTTCAGGGAGCTTCTCAGGCTTGATCAGGTGATTCTGTTAGATGTAGATGATCTGGACGGGTTGGCGAGGGCCGTCGGGAGGTCCTCCTTTGTCAAGGAGGGAGGGGAGCTCCTCGCAGTGGCTGACCTAGGGGACGATAAGGATGTGAGGGCAGGCCTGAAAAAGCTAGGTTCAAGGGGCCTGACGTCGGTTCAGGTCAGGGTCGAGAGGGTCAGGGGCTCACTGACCCCAGCAGAAGCCATTGGCATGCAAAGGTCCCTGGTAAAGCTAACGGCAGAGTCAGGGATCAAGATCGACCAGCTGTCCGGGAACTTGGTGAAGGCCTATGTTACGGAGGGAGCCGTTGTACTTGGGCTCGTAATAGCCAAGAGGGACCTTGGTGACACGAGGGCTAGGTCGCCTCCAAACAAGCCTTTCTGGAGGTCAGGCGAGCTAGACCTCTTACTGTCCAGGGCGTTTGTCAACATGTCAAGGCTTAGGAAGGGCGGGCTATTCCTGGACCCTTTCTGCGGAACCGGCACCATCGCAATAGAGGCTTACATACTAGGGGCCTCAAGGTCTGTATGCTTTGATATAGACCCTGAGATGGTTTCCGGGGCCCACACCAACTCACGGAGACTTGGGGTTCAGCTTGCGATAGTACAGGAGAACTCGGAGTTTATGCCATTGCCAGGCAATAGCGTGGACTCCATAGCGACAGATCCGCCCTATGGACGCTCTACTCGTGCCCCTGGCGGTTATGAAGCCATCGTTAGGGCCTTCCTGAGGGAGGCAAGGAGAGTCCTGAGGACAGGGAGCTATATAGTGTACGCAGGCCCAGCTGAGGAGAGACCGTTCAGGCTGGCTGAGGAGGAGGGCCTTGAGGTCATCGAACGCTTGGACCAGCTCGTGCATTCCACGTTGACGAGGCAGATAGTTGTGGCTAAAAAGACGGCTTAACTCAGCTCCCTAGGGCATGCGTTGGCAAGACTTGTCGAGCTGATGACGCTTGGGACGGGCGCTGCCCTGCCAAGCCTTGACAGGTTCACGGCATCCCATCTCGTGAGGGATTGGATGGGCAACTCTGTGCTGCTTGACGTAGGCGAAGGCGCGCAGCACAGGCTGAGGCAGGCGGGGGTCTCACCAACCAAGATTGACGTGATTGCCATAACACATGGCCATGGCGACCACGTGAACGGGCTCCCTGGCCTCCTACAGACAATGTACCTCAGCGGGAGGACTTCCAAACTGACAATAGTGGCACCCGACTACCTCAAGGAGTACTTAAACGGGATTATCGAGGTAGAGGGGTTTAGGCAGGCCTTCCCGATAGAGATCCTGACGATCGGTGGCGCTAACGGTGAGTACACCCTTTCTAACAGAGGCAGGGACAGGCTTTACATCAGGTGGTTCAGGGCCTGTCACTCGATAGAGTCTTATGGTTTCATGCTGGAGTGGGCGCTGGGTCCAAGGATTACTCAGTCAGTCTCTACTCCCGAGGAGGCCAGGCGGCTGCTAGAGACTGGGGCAGGCGTTGTAACACCTAAGCCGTTCAGGCTTGCCTATACGGGGGACACGTCGCCATGCGATGAGGTGGTGAAGGCGGTCACCGGCGTCGATGTGCTAATTCACGAGGCGACCTTTGATAAGTCGATGGAGTCCGAGGCGCTCAGGTTTGGCCACAGCACGAGCGTCGGTGCGGCAACGGTGGCCAGCAAGGCTGGTGTTCGGAAGCTAATCCTAACTCACGTTAGCACAAGGTACGAGGGCTATGAGGCAAAGGCCCTCGAGGACGAGGCGCGGCAGGTCTTCTCTGACACGGTCCTTGCGTGGGACCTCGCCAGGTTCTCAATGAGGGTCTAGGGGTCAGGGACCCCCTTCTCCCAGAGGGGCCTTCCTCTGGAGGTTGGAGGGGTGAGCCAGTCTATCACCTCCTTAATGTCACCGCTGTACTCTATAAGCACCTTGATAGGCCCCAACGGGGACTCCTCATCCCACGTCAGCAGGCTTATCTTGCCTTGGAAGGCTGCCTGCTTGTGAAGCGTGAGCGTTACCGCGTTACCCTTGGCGTTCTTAAGAAGGTATGCTCGCGTAGCCTCAAGTATCTCCTGTGCCCTAAGGAGGCGATGTAACTTAGCCAGGGAAGACAGGCTATTCGACGTGGCCCTGATGAGCAGATGGTCGCCCATGTCGATCTTCTCCACAATGGCTGGCTCAAATACGTTGAGCACGGCCTGCATAACCTTTGCCTCATCCTCTGTCGGCCTAACCTGGACCTCCACAACGACCTTCCCAGCCCCCACCTCTAATCACCTCAGCTAGTTCCCTCACGGCCCCCATAAGGTCCTCGAGTCCTCTCTCGTTTATTATCACATAGTCGGCCTCAGCTATGACCTCACCGATGCCATACTCCAGGTTCTTCCTCTCCCTTAGCGCGAAGCTCGATGCGTCTTCCCCTTCCCTTCCCCTTGAGAGATATCTCCTCAGCCTGACCGAGGGGGCCGCGTGAACAGCTATGACGCAAGTTGGGGCGAGGGACCTGAGGAGATCGATCTCCTCAGGGCTTCTCACCCCGTCAACGACAACATAGTCGGACTTCACTACCTTGATGCGCTCTAGCAACATCCTGCCCACGGCTCCCCTGCCGTAGCTCGCCCTCAGCTCCATGGCGACCCTCTCAACGTTCTCAGCCGTCAGGGGAAGGCCTCTTTTAGCGACCTCGTCTCTGACTATGTCGCCCATTATGAAGAGGGGGGCCGATAGCTCCCGCGATAGGCCTATGGACACAGTCGACTTGCCGCTGCCTGGCATACCAGTTACGGCTAATATTAGCATGGGGACCCATCACAGCTTATAGCCTAACTTCCTTAAGAACTCCCTCCTCTCCTTTACGTCGGCCTCACCTTCGATGCCTAGGGGTTTAAAGCCGTCGCTGACGCCGACTAGGGCCCTGCTCTCCCCTAGGTCGGCAACTACTACCTTAACGGGGTTCGCCGTTGCGACCTCAATTGAGACGACCTCCTGGACATGCCTGATAGCGTTTAACACGTTTATTGGATACGAGTTCCTTATGTACAGGACGAAGACGTGACCTGCGCCTATCCTCAGACAAGAGTCCGTGGCTACCTTAATCAGCTCAGGGTCGTTACCCTCCCTCCTCACAAGCCGCTTGCCCGACGCCTCGCAGAACGCGAGCCCGAACTTTATGCCTGGGACTGAGGTGACCAGGGCTTCATATACGTCTTCGACGGTCTTAATGAAGTGGCTCTTCCCTATAATTACGTTGGACCCCTCAGGGATTGGAATGTCAATAACCTGGAACTCCACCCGGCTCGCCGCTTTACATAAGGGGCAGGTAGCTTAAAATCATCTCCTAGCCCTCAGATGCGAGCTGTCTGATCCTCTCCTCGAAACCAAACCTCTCCAGGTCGGATATTATGTAACCTGGCAGGCACTCCTTCCACCTCGGTGAGCCCTCAAGGACTAGCTCCCTTATCTTGGTGCCGCTGCACTCCTCCCTGTTGAACATGGGCTGCCTCACGGCGGCAAGCCCCATATCCTTGAAGAGCTGAAGGACAAGTGGGTTGCCGGAAACAACCCCATCAAAGTCACCAAGTAACATCCTCAGGTACTGGACCCAGACTTTGTTCATTTCGATGTCCATGACTGGCACCACGTAAACCCTCCTGCAATAGTCCGACCCCACCTCACGCTCCAATATCTTCTTGAGTAGGGCTATCCTCTCCCCCGCCGTGAGGGGGTTTTTGAGGGAGAAGCTGTCCTGAGCAGACCCCACTATTACTATTATCTCATCAGCTATTTCAAGCGCGTACTTTATGGCGCTTACGTGACCCTGGTGGGGAGGCTGGAACCTCCCTGGGAACACCAGCCTCCTATACTGTGCCTGCAAGGCATGCCCCCAGCTTAAGGGTAAGGAGGCAATTTTAACTGTCAGAGGTCAAGCCATATAGGGATGACGGCGATTAACATCGATGATGTCATATTCGGAGACCAAAGCACTAAAGAGGCCAGGAGGCTTGCTGAGAGGTTCGGCTACCTCCCGTATATGGTAGAGCGGTATCTCGAGCTCTTAGGTGATGAGGCTGAGGAGCTGCTCGAGGCGAACGAGCTGCCGATGCCTGAGACCTTCAGATGCAATGACTATAAGATAAGATGTGATGAGCTGGCCTCAAGGCTTGGCGAGGCCGGCTTTGCCCTCTCAAGGATACCCTTTCTTCCTCATGGATATGAAGTCGTTGAGGCACCTGTTAGTCCTGGCGCTACCCATGAGTACCTGAAGGGCTACTACTACCTCCAGGACCCAGGCTCGATGTTAATTGGATACCTGGTAGGCGCTATGCCGGGCGAGGTAGTCTTGGACATGGCCGCGGCCCCAGGGGGCAAGGCCAGCCAGATCCTGCAGCTCACGAGGGACTCCGCGACGCTCATAGCCGTTGAGCCGAAGAAGGAAAGGGTCAGGACCCTGAGGTCAAATCTTCAGCGTCTCGGCTTCAGCAACTTCGTCATAATCAAGGGCGACGCGTCAGCCTTTACGCCCCCGATTCGACCTGACAGGGTGCTCCTGGACGCCCCCTCTAGCGGGGAGGGAATCATAAGGAAGGACCCCACGAGGAAGAGAAAGACTTCTATCTCAAACCTTAAGGTCATCCATGAGAGGCAGGTAAGGCTTCTAGAGAAGGCGCTCTCTAACGTGAAGCCCGGCGGCCTTGTCGTCTACGCGGCCTGCTCCACGGCCGTAGAGGAGGGGGAGTACGTGGTTCACAAGGTCCTCAGGGACAGGGACAACGTCAAAACGGAGCCGCTGACGGAGTTCCCCTTCAGGCAGGCGTTCGAGGAGTATAGAGGGGTCAGGTTCGATGACAGAGTAAAGGGGTGTGGCAGGCTATTCCCTCACGTTCATGGTACAGAGGGGTTCTTCGTATGCAAGCTGAGGTCCCTAGGCTGAGGCCGGCATCAGCGGATGAGGTAAGGGCCCTGAGGGAGTTCGCCGCGAGGATCGGTGCAAGCTACGAAAGCGTCGCCGCTAACCCTTACGTGTTGGAGGTCCCTAGGGGATTCTATAAGGACGTGTTCGACATACCGAGGGGCCTGGAGACGGTCTTAGGCCTCCTAGGCTCCCTCTACGCGGCAGGCTATTACATAGGCTCCATTGGAAGGGATGGCTTTCGGCCAGGCCTTCCCCTGGCCCAAAGGCTGAGCAGGCTGTGCGAAGCTGGGGTCAAGTGCGTCGAGCTAGACCTGAGAGGGGCCAGGTCCTTCCTCTACGGCAGGGCTGTGGGCGAGGAGCACATCCTCAGGTTCACGGAAGGGACCGCGATAGTCCTCGATCCCTTGGGTGAGGCACTAGGGTGGGGTGTCGGCAGGAGGGTCAGGCTTAAAACCAAGGCCCAGGCCCTGGTCGAACCAGTGATAGACCTGGGCTGGTACCTGAGGAGAGGTGGTTAGGGCTTGCCGTTCAAGGAGGGCGACTTCGTGCTGGTGAACTACGTCATTAGCGTCGTCGAGGGAGGGGCTGAGGTAGTCCAGGACACCAACGTTGAGGAGGTCGCTAAGAAGGCGGGCCTCTACAGCGCTGACAGAAGGTACGAGCCTTACCTAGTTGTCATAGGTCGCAGCCAGGTCCTGCCCGCCATCGATGAAGAGCTGAGGGGCATGGAGGTCGGCCAGAGGAAGGAGTTCATGGCCTCACCGGAGAAGGCCTATGGTCCTCACCGTAACGACCTCGTGATAAGGGTTCCCATTAAGCAGCTAAATCGCTACGGGATAACCCCTGTGGTCGGGAGAAGGGTTGAGGTGGGGGGAAGAGTAGGCGTCATAAGGAGCGTCACGGAGAGGTTTGCCTACGTAGACTTCAACCACCCCCTCGCCGGCAAGGAGCTGAAAATACAGCTTGAGGCCATCAAGAAGCTCGACGCTACTGAGGAGAAGGTTAAGTTCCTCGCGCTTAGGTATCTTCCACTCAAGGAAGGAGACTTAGGCGTATCAATACTGCAGGGAGGGGTAGTTGAGATTAGGCTCTCAGCCGGTTCCTTGAAGCTTAGCGACCTTGAGTCTAGGCTTCAGCTGCTGATCAGTGATCTTAAGCAGCTCCTTGATACGAGGTCAGCCAGGTTCATAATTGAGGTTCAGCTGATTGAGGGGGCCGAGACACAGAAGCCCAAGGAGCAGGAGAGTCAGGTCAGTCAGGTAACACAACAGGGCTAACCTCTGCTGCTGAGTTGCGTGGCCTCACAACTAGGACCCGTCCCTTAAGTCCTACCTCTCTCATGGTTTCAACCAAAAGGTCTGCGTCACCCTTTGCGGAGGCCTCATCCTCTGCCAGCGTGTACATAGCAGGCCCCCAGCTCGACTGGGCAAGGAACATCCTGTGCCTCCAGGCTTCAGCGGCCAGGTCAATCAGGGAACCTCTGTAAACGCCTCCCTGGGCCCTGGCGAAGAAGGCCCCGGTCGCCCTCTGGAGCTCCCTGAGGCCCTCAGCCGCGTCATCAATGTCCTCCCTGGCTATCCCGGAGGCCAGCCTTAGGGCGCCCTCAGCCATTGACGCCAGGAGGGACTCAGAAGCCCCCCACTGCAGCCTTCCCATGACCTCGTCCTCCTGTTGCTCGTCGAGCCCTCTCCCCACATCAGGGACCACGATAACGAAGCGCCACTTCTCTGGAACCTGAAGCCTCAGCAGGGTCCTTGGCCTTCCAGGCATGCCAGCATCCATTACAAAGCCTCCCTGGTCAAAGAGAAGCGCGCCGACGCCGCTAACCCTGGCCATGCTCAATCTCTCAGAGGCTACAGGGGCTGGGTCGGGCTTGTGTCCTATCATAAGCTGGAAGGCCCTGTAAGAGGCCAGGGAGACCTGGGTGCCAACTCCAAAGCCGCTGTGAAGGGGAAGTGAGCTCGATACCCTTGCGCAGAAGCCGCCTATCCCGAGGACGTCAGCGGCCCTCTCCATGTACGGCCTCAGCTCGGAAGGCCCCTCATAGCACCTTTCGCTAGATAACGTGAAGCTGGCCTCAAGGGCAGGCACGTCGACGTAAAACCCAGCCGAGCCCCACCTGACGGACCACTCACCGGCAGCGTAATAGAAGCCAGCGTGAAGCCTAGCCCCCGTCCTTACTGAGACCTCTCTGACGATATCGGCCACCTTATTACGCTAAGGCTACCACGGGTTAATATTGGCGAAGCTCACTTAATCCTGAGGGGGCTCCAGGAAGGCAACAAGAAAACGGTTACGAGGGCTTTACCCTTAATTAGCTAGAGGTTATAAGCTTTTTGCTGGGGTGACGTAGTTGAAGCTGGTAACGGTCAAGATGCCTGACCTCTATGTTAGGGGGATAGATGAGCTCGTTAAGGAGGAGAAGTACTCAAATAGGAGTGAGGTGATAAGGGTCGCCGTGAGAGAGCTTCTCAAAAGGGAGCTCTGGGGTGAGAGCTACCTGGTAGGGAAAGTTGAGGTCGAGGAGGTGGCAGAGGCTTGACCTACTAGCAGCACGGCAGCGAGATGGACTATAAATCAGGCGGAGTCCAAGTTATGTAAATAGATTATGCCTAGCGGTTCATCACTCCTCTAGCGAGCTATCGATGGACGATTCTATGGTTTCGATGAATGCCTCATAGGCTTCTTCAAGCTGTGCCGTCTTTACGTAAGTTTCATAGGCCGCACTGAAGGCCTCAGCTATCAGGCTCCTCCCCTCCCTGTTCCTGGAGAGCTCCTCGACGGTCTCGTGGAGGTCCGGTCTCCTCCTTCTTAGCATTTCCATTATCTTTCGTGCCAGGGTAGAGGGCGGAGTTGGAGGCGTGCCTCGCACCCAGGGGTCGACTGACAGCTGGGCTTTAAAGGAGGATCAAGACCCTGGAAGCCAGGGCAACATCTGACCAAGGGCCGCGTAGCCATAGAGATCCAAGGGTCTCGGCTTGTGGTCTATGGTATCGGCAAACCTAAGGAGGTTGACCTACCTCAGGACGTTGCGACATGGGCCTCCAACCCTGGGATTCTAAAGTTGCTTGAGAGTCTACTTGAGGACCCCAGCTTTAGGCCACACGTAACCACAAAGGGTGCCCTTAGGAGCCTCCTCCTGTTGCTCTACGTAAGGTATCTCAGTGTCCCGCCATATAAGATGGCCCGACAACTTGGAGTTTCACATGAGCAACTGTACAGGATCGAGAGGGCTCTCAAGGACACTGAACTGCTCTCAATGGCAATCTCCTGGCTTGACCTAGTTAGGGCAAGCAGGCCACGGCCTAGCTTAACTTAACAATAAGGGCCCCTTAACATAGAGCCTTTCAATGGCCTTTGAGGGGAAGGGCTGCGCTTTAATTAGGGGGAGTTGCTTGGAAGGGTGGTGATAGCCCTGCCGCTACTCAACAGGAGGTCGCTACCTGATGTCGGTGAGGTGCTAGTTGGTACGATAAAGGAGATATATGATTATGGGGCCTACCTAGAGCTTGAGGAGTTCAATGGGCTCAGGGCGTTCCTTCCCTGGAGCGAGATCTCGAACAGGTCCTTCAGGAGCATTAACGAGATAGTTAAGATGAACGAGAGGGTTGCGGTCAAGGTAATTAGGGTAAACAAGGCAAAGGGCCAGGTTGACGTGAGCCTGAAGAGGGTGACTGACGACGAGCGGAGGAGGAAGATGACCTGGTGGAAGAGGACGCAGAAGGCTGTAAACATAGTCCTGGTGATCGCTAAGGAGCTCAAGAAGACGGAGAGGCAGGCCTACGCTGACGTGATATGGAGGCTTGAGGACAAATACGGTGATGTCATGGCTGGCCTTGAGATGGCAGCCCTAGAGGGCGAGCAGCCCCTTGCGGCGGCTGGGTTGCCGCAGGAGTGGCTTAAGCCGCTCGCTGAGGCAGCGAAGAAATATGTCGAGGTTAAGAAGGTCAAGCTGAGCGCCATAGTGACGGCAAGGACCGCCAAGTCTAATGGCGTTGACAAGATAAAGGACCTCCTCAAGTTCATCGAGGGTCAGGCCTTCTCAGACGTCGTTATTAAGGTGTACTCTATAGGGGCCCCTAAGTACAGGGTCGACCTGGTCGGCTCTGACTACAAGACCCTCGAGGAGTCGCTGGCCAGGCTTCAGGAGTCCGCAGCCAAGAAGGCTAAGGAGCTAGGGCTTGAGTTCTCGCTTCAGAGGCTTGAGGAGTGAGGTCTCATGCAGTGGCTCCTGAGGAGGTGCACGGCCTGTGGTCGCTACACCCTAGCCAAGGACAAGTGCCCCTACTGCGGCGGGACCCTAAGGGTCCCGCACCCTCCTAAGTTCTCACCTGACGACAAGTACGTCAGGTATAGATACTTGTTGAAGTCCGGAGGGAGCGGCTAGTCGAGGACGGCCTCCACCTTGCCCAATATCTGGGCCTTTCCCCCCCTTGGCTTCACTAGGAGGGCGCCGCATGATAGACATCTGGCAGGGAATGTGGCGTGGCTGAAGACCACCTGTCTATTTCCGCAGTTGGGGCAGACGACCAGCATGAACTTGCTCCGCGGCTCGGGGACGAGGATTTTCCTCCTCGGAAGCCCCGCCCTCAGGGACACAGCTATCACCTCGCGGCCTCAACGAGCTCAACCTTCTTCAGCCTTATCCCCAGTATAAGGCGCTTGTAACCACACTTAGTGCAGGTGATAAGAAGAACCTGCTTCTTGGTGGTCTTAGCGAACCTCTTCTGCTCAGGCTTCCTCTTGCTCCCGTAGCCCTCGTTTTTCCTAAGGTATCTCCTCTGCCCCTCAGCAAGGGTTCTCCTCTTGCCAGCCTTATATAGGGTTACCGTGTGCTCTGTGTGTGCCTTACACCGAGGGCAGTAGGTCCTAGTCGTCTTTGGGAACTTCAACCCTTAGGCCCCCTCCGCCTGATGTGAGCTGGGATTATAAGTTATTGCTGCGGCTGAACCCCGGTCAGTTACCTAGAAGGTGGCGCCGGGGGTGGGATTCGAACCCACGACCGCCCGGTTAACAGCCGGGCGCTCTACCAGCTGAGCTACCCCGGCCCTAGGCCATAGAGCAACAAACTGCTTTCGGTCATTTTAGCCTTTCGCCCGCCAGCTGAGGACCTGGGAGGCCCTAAAAGGCCTCCAGGCTAGGTTAGGCGAGGGAGAGGCTTGAGGCTTAAGTTTAGGAGCGCCAGGACCTGGACATACATAGTTAGCTCAATAAAGGAGATCCTCGACGAGGGGGTCTTCATGGTGACCGAGCAGGGCCTGTCCTTAAGGGCCCTTGACACAAGCAGGGTCGTCATGGTTGACCTCTATTATCCAAAGGAGGCCTTTGACGAGTTCAGCGTTAGTGACAAGGAGGGCTTTGGCGTGTCCTTCGATGCGCTGGGGAAGGTCCTCACCAGAAGCCTCAGGGACGAGGCCCTGTCAATAGAGACCGAGAAGGACTCTCTAGTCATATCATTTGAGGGCCACGGCATTAGGCAGTTCAAGATACCGCAGATATCCCTAAACGTCGAGGAGCTGCCAGAGCCCAAGATATCCTTCACTGT
The DNA here is from genome assembly GCA_049974445.1 of Acidilobus sp. Lineage (GTDB taxonomy): Archaea > Thermoproteota > Thermoprotei_A > Sulfolobales > Acidilobaceae > Acidilobus. The sequence goes on along the minus strand of JBMFIT010000012.1, from coordinate 12,623 downwards.
GTATGCCAAGCTCTCCAATGCTACCTTCATTGACGCGATAAAGGCCGTCGAGGAGGTGGCTGATGTTGTGGCTTTGTCGGCAGAGGAGGGCAAGCTTTACTTCCTGGGCGAAGGTGATGTCGAGAAGGTTGAGGTAGAGCTAAGCCTTGAGTCTGGGAACTTGACTGACCTCAAGGTTGACTCGCCGGATAAGGCCAAGTACAGCGTTGAGTATTTCGACGACATGATAAAGGCCGCAAGGGGCGCAGATCAGGTTACTCTTCAGTATGCCCAGGACTCGCCGGCGAGGGTTCAGTTCGACTTTGAGGGGGGTGGAAGGCTGACCTTCTATGTCTCGCCGAGGATGGACTGAGGATGCAAGGCAGGCCTACGTGAGGGTTAAGGAGTGGAGAGGTCAGGACACCCTGAAAGAGTTATTTCAGGCATACTACTCGCTCGACCCTCCTTTCGTACTCCCTGGCGATATGACGAGAAGGGAGTTCGCCTTTCAGCCTTTTGGTGTAGAGAGCTACGTAAGGCACCTCTCATTTAAGGACGAGACCTCGCTCAGGTCATACGTTAAGTCAAGGATTCCAAGGCACGCCTACCACTCGGTTGCCGTCTACGAGCTCCCTGAGGCTCCCACCATGGAGGAGAAGGCATGGCTCGGCTCAGACCTCCTGTTCGACCTTGACCTGGATCACCAGGGCATCTGCGGTTCCCAGGTGATAGACGACTCCTGCCTGTCGAAGGGGTTCAGGATGGCCCAGAGGGTAGCCAAGGTGATTAGGGACCTCCTCGGCGGTAGGTCTATGATCTACTTTACAGGACACAGGGGGTTCCATGTGAGGGGAAAGTGCGAGGACTGCTTCACGCTAGGGAAGGACGAGAGGAGGGAGATTGCGAAGCTGGTAAGGGCGGAGGGCTTAGACCTCTCATACATCTTTCCGCTGGGCTCTAAGGCGAGGCCAGCCCCACCAACGCCAGACGACCCTGGCCTAAGGGGCCTCATCGCTGAGGAGCTAGGTCAGGGCAATGTAAAGCCAAGGGTTGACGAGCTTAACGAGGTGATTTCAAGAGTGGGGGTAGACATAGACGTAATGGTGACCGAGGACCCGAGCAGGCTCACAAGGATACCTGGAACCCTCAACGCCAAGGGCGCTCTTATCGTCACGCCGCTCTGTGACTCCTTTGCCCCAGGGCCACTGCTCTCCCCCTTTAGGGGCGAAGTCGAGGCGAGAGCCTTGAAGGCCCTTGACCAGGTGAGGCTCATCGGTTACAGCGTTGGCTTTAAGGATGGTGAGGAGCTGACCTTACCGGCCCCTGTGGCCCTTTATCTCTGGTCCTCTGAAGCAGTTGAACTGAGGAGCGGTGAGGTAATTGTCATCAGAAATACCGGGTGGTGGCCCATACAAGGCTGCGATTGGCAGCCATGAGGTAATAACCACCGAGTCCCTGAGGTCCCTCAGGAGGGTCAGAAGCTCCTACTGCTCAGGGGACCTAGAGCTGTGCCAGAGGTACGTGTCCCTTATTGACGAGGCTGGCGTACTCATTGCTAGGGCCAGGCTTGATGAAATGACCTCTGAAGGGTACAGCGGCGTTGATGCGGGCTTCATCAAGGCGCAAGAGCTTCTGCGTGACCTCTACGGTAAGTACGTCTCCGGCTCCCTGGTCTCGAGTGGTGAGAAGGTCCTGGTCATGGCGAAGTCTGACATATTTACGTCCGAGGGCCACCTGATCATGACGGGGGACTTGTGGTACGCTGACGTGAGGGAGGCGGCAGGACTATATGTAATGGGCGTCGTTGAGCCGGTCATGTCGTGGCCTGAGGCGGTAGTCCTCTCCTTTGGGGAGGCCGGGTCTTCGTCGCAGCAACGCTTATAACTCCACCGTCATGCCTTTTTAAGGGGTTTAAAAGGCGGGTGTAGATTTTGTCCATTGATGAAGACAAGGAGCTGGAGGGTGAGGGGGAGGAGCAACAGCCTCCTGCCGAGGAGAAGAGGCCTGTCGTAAGGATCGAGAACATAGTGGCCACTGTCATCCTCGAGAGCACCCTTGACTTGAACCTCATAGAGGCTAGAATCCCCGATGTTGACTATAATCCTGACCAATTCCCAGGCCTCGTCTACAGGCTCCAGAGCCCCCGGATAACGGCGCTTGTCTTCAAGTCAGGCAAGATGGTAGTCACCGGCGCAAAGAGCGTCAAGCAGCTCGTCTGGGCCGTCAAGACCATCCTCAAGAAGTTCATCACGAAGGGCATAGCGATACAGGGAAGGCCACAGATTCAGGTACAGAACATTGTCGCTTCAGCTAACCTGAACGTGCTCGTTGATCTTGAGAAGGCCGCCTTCGTGCTGCCCCACAGCATGTATGAGCCCGAGCAGTTCCCAGGCCTCATCTATAGGATGGAAAAACCTCGCGTGGTCCTATTGATCTTCAGCAGCGGAAAGATGGTGATAACTGGGGCCAAGAGGGAGAACGAGGTCTATGAAGCCGTTGACAATATCTTCAGAATCCTGGAGGAGAACAAATGCGTTAAGGGGCCCAGCTACTGAAGAGGTCCCTCAGGCGAGGCAGCTCGACAACCCCTATCTCCCTGTCAATGATTACAGGGATGGCCTCCTCGAGGACGGCAAGTTCTTTTGTTATAGGTGAGAGGTAGGTTTCAGGACTTGGGGTAACGGAAGTTCCTGTTTGGTAAAGGCTTACAGCTGGAAGCACAACGAGCTCGCCGCCATCCCTGAGGGGGGCCTTGAGGAGAACCTGGAGTTTAACCTTGGCCCCCGCGAGGTTAATCTCAAGGCTAGGATGTTCATGGCCTATCACGGCCGTAACCCCTGCCTTGAGCCCCTCAACCAGCTTATGGCCATGGGTCGCAATGATGCCGTTCCCGAGGTCAAGGTAACCCTCTACTATCTCAACGCCGAAGTCTCTAAGCATCTGGGCCACAAACGTGTCATGGTTCCCTCTGACCAAGACTATGTCATTAAGGCCCTTAGAGAGGGCGTACCTTACTAGGTCGGCTATTTCAATCCTTTCCCCCCTCGTCAACCTCTCAAAAACGTGTTTTAGGTCGCCATCTATTATTAGCCTCTTCAGTCCAAGGCTTGAGGCCTCGTCAATTATCGCCCTCGCCCTCCTGAGCTGAAGCCTGGGCAGGTAAACCCCCTGTGAGGCCATGGAGTCCTCGTAGCCCAGGTGAATATCGCTTATTATGAGGGATGACGAGCTCTCATGGACAAGGGCTGGGTTTCTGCCGAGCAGCCTTAGGCCCCCCCTAAGAGATGTTGACAATCTACCCTTCGCTCATTTACGGGTTTCGAAGAAGTATTATGTTTTGATTATCAATGGTCCTTAGCCTCAGGTCACAATAATAAGGGGGCAGCTGAGAGCGCTAGGGGCTGGCGTGGGTGGGCCAGGAGCCGCTGCTGACCGTCGTGGTGCCTACGTATAACGAGGCCAGCAACATCAGACCCCTATATGAGAGGCTCAGGAGGGCTCTAAGCCAAATAGAGTACGAGCTCCTCTTCGTTGACGACAGCAGCCCTGACGGTACCGCTGACGTAATTAGATCGTTGGCTGGAATCGACAGCAGGGTGAGGTTAATTGTGAGGAGGGGTGTCAGGGGGCTGGGTACCGCCATAGTAGATGGCATAAGGGCAGCAAGGGGAAAGTACGTAGTCATTATGGATGCGGACCTTCAGCACCCACCAGAAATAGTCCCCGCAATGGTGAAGGCCGCAGAGGGCTCCAACGCCGACATCGTTGTCGCGAGCCGCTACATGAGGGGAGGTGGGGTTGAGGGCTGGAACGCGGTAAGAAGGCTGATCAGCTGGGGTGCCACTGTGATCGCTAGGCTCCTCGTGCCCGAGTCCAGGAGGACTTCTGATCCCATGTCAGGCTTCTTCCTAGTAAGGAGATCGTCGGTTTCCATACATGGGGCCAACCCTACGGGGTACAAGGCCCTCCTAGAGATACTGTACAGGAACCCGATGGCAAAGGTTGTTGACGTACCCTATGTCTTCTCTCGCAGGCTGGCTGGGGAGAGCAAGCTTGGGACGAAGACGATATTTGACTACCTATGGCACATCATTAAGATATCGAGACCTGTCAAGTTCGCTATAGTTGGCGCGATAGGTACTGGGGTTAATGAGGGAGTTGCAGCCGCGCTGCTCCTAATAACTAACTACACCCTCTCTTACGTCGGGGGGATAGAGGTCAGCATCCTGAGCAACTTCGTTCTAAACGACGTGTGGACCTTCAGGGACAGAAGGCCTGGAATGTGGTACTGGAGGCTGCTGAGGTATCACCTGATGGTAGCCCCGGCAGGCCTCACCATATTCTTTGTCGCAGAGCTTGTGACCAGGATCATCCACGTGAACCCCCTCCTTGGCCTCTTCGTCGGAATCCTGGCAGGCTTCGTTGTAAACTACACGCTGTCAGCCAAGAAGGTCTGGGCTATCTCCCCTTACTCGGAGTCCTACAAGGGGAAGTGAAGCATTACTGACAGCGGTATTATGTATGCCAGATAGACAACTACGTTCAGCAGCGTCACAAGAATGCCAGCCCTCATGAACCTCCAGTAGCTGACGGTGATGCCATACTTTGACTCGATGGCCTCCAGTATTATTACGTTTGACGCGGCCCCCAGTATTGTCAGATTACCTGCTATAGTCGTGGCCATAGCTAGCGTCACCCAGGCGATGGGGTCAGAGGCGGAGAATCCGAGCCGCTGCATGTATGGGATAAAGAGAGCTGTGAAGGGCACGTTGCTTAGGAGCTGGCTATAGGCGAGGGAAGCTATTGTAATTCTCAGTGTTGACTGAAGCTGACCGTATGCCCTGGGGAGGATCATCTGGAACAACGGTGTTATCACTCCTGAGTACCAGATGCCTGCCATAGCGATGAACATCACTATGAAGAAAAGGACCGTGCTCCAGCTGACCCTCCTAATGATCTCCCTTGGGTTGCTCGAGGCCACGTAAGTCGCGGCCGCCACCGTGAACGGGAGGACGCCGATTTCAGACACTAGCGGCCTACCCTTGAGCTCAAGGTAGTCGTTAGCTGCCAGGACGCCAAGCACCGTGACAAGGGCCACCCCGGAAATGTAGGCATCCCTCCTGTTCCTTATGGCCTCCTCAGGTATCCTATGGGGTGCCTTAATAGGCCTCGGGCTCACGCGGTACAGCTTCTCAAGTGCGTAAGCGGTTAGCAGGAGGTTGATCATGGTCGGCGGCCCAAGGAATACCATGAATGTGGTTAGCGGCGCCTTGACACCTGACTGAACGGCAATTAACATGTTCTGTGGGTTCCCTATAGGCGTCATGGTTGAGCCAACCGTCACGGCGAAGGCAAGGGCAAGAACTGCGACCTCGGGATCCAGGCCTGCCGCCCTGGCAAGTGGCACTATAGCAATTGAGCCCATCGCTGCGACAGCGTCGTTTACTGCTATCGCGGATAGGAGCCCAAACAGGAGGACGATGATGTAAAGCAACGACCTTGAGTCCTTGGCTCTATAAGTGAAGAGCGAGAAGACGTACTCTAGGAGGCCTGACTCCTCTGCCATTGCTCCAAGGCTAAACATCCCTGTCAGGAAGAGTATGACGTTCCAGTCAACGTAGGTCTCTACCTCATTAGCGTTGACCAGATTGAACGCGATCGCCACGAACGCGGCGAACGCCATAATCGTCCAGATTGGGGTGTTCTTGAACTTGGCCCTGGCTACCAACCCCACCAATATAACAAGGATAACGGCTACGCCTACAACCTCCTTGAGCAGTAACAGCTCAACTCACCCCGACTAGGTCAGCCGAAAGGCACTCGAGCTTCGTGGCAAGGGCCTCTGAGAGGCTTGGCGTCGTACCCTCTCCTGTTATTAGCTCACGTATGTAGATCTTTTCATCGACCGACACCAGACATTCTGCGGCCCTGTCAGTTATCGGGACGCAGGAAATCCCCCTCACTTGGCCCACTGCCTCATGGGATCCAACCCTCTGCCTGACCTGCTTTCCTATAATTGAGCTGGAAGCCAGCGAGAGGGTGGCCGTCGATATTGAGGCCTCTGACGTTATTACGCACCTATAGGTCCTGACCCTTCTGGCCAGCTCATCTTGGGACGGCGGCTTGGCGTCAATAGCCTTGACCTTAAAGGCAGCCCCCTCGACCTCAATTGTGTCACCTGGCCTCAGGACATCGCGGGACCTTGGCCTGCTTACCTCTATTACAAGCGGTAGTCCAGCACCAAGAACCCTGACCCCGAGCTCATCCCTCACGAGGCCATGCACGGCGACAGAGGCTCCGCCCACGCGATCTATGATGGCCTTAACGAGAGGATGGAGCTTATAGGGCCTGATGGGGAGCCATCGGTTAAATCTGAAGTAGCTGACGGCGATCCCTAGCCTTCTTACGGAGACCTCAACCCTTCCGGTGGGGAACTCAACGGTTGCTATTGCGTCAGGCCTCGTGAAGTCAGGCCTTAGGCCGTACCTGGCCTGAACCAGCTTACCTATCTGCCTCTTAAGCTCAGACTTGAGGGATTCCGAGTACTTTAGGGAATGCCTCGACTTAAGCTCCTCCTCCCTTGCCACGTACTCCTGCGGCACCCTCACACCTATGAGGAAGCTCCTGACGTTGTATGCTGCTAGCGACTCATAGGCCCTGGCGGCAGCTTCATCCACGAAACTGTCCAAAGAGCCCCCGCATATGACACAGCTCCTGGGCTCAAGCTTAGAGCCAAAGAGCTCCTCATAGAGCCTTGAGGCCAGGGGGCCTACGTTAGGGGCAATTTCCCTGAACTTATCTAACGCCTCCCTGTCCCCCTCCCTTATCCTTGAGTGGAGCCGGAGAACCACGGCGAGCTTGAGGGCCTTCCCCCTCTCGTCATTGCTGAGGCCTCTCCCAAGCATGGCAAACAGTCTTCCCAGGCACCTGTCGCACAGCGGTACGTCGGTGAGCGCCCTCTCCGCCTGCTCAACGGGGTCCTCCAAAGCTCTTCACGGGCTACTGGCGAGCGTTCGGTTTAAAGCAAAACTAAGACTCATCGCTTCCACGGAAGGCCGGTTTATCCAGCAGGGCCTAGCATTGCCTTAACGGCATAGAAGAGGACGTGGAACCATGACCTCAGCCCTGCTCGATATATAATAGGGAGATTCCTTTCCTCGGGCCTTTCAAGAGCTGTTCGACCCAAGTCTTATACGTTCCCTTCTCTCATGGGATCCTGGGCAGGTCAAGTTCATGCCATGTGCTCCTTCCAACTCTGAACCTGTGCCCTCTTCTCAGGCTCCCGGCGTACGCAGAGCAGGTAGGTTCCAGTGTAGGTGACTGAGGTCTTGGGTCCGCGGTGAGGCTGACAGAGGGTGGTTCACGTAGCCCTTGGCCATGCCGGTAGCGCCCCCTGGACCAAAGGCCTCTCCCCACTGGGCGACCAGGCCTCTGACGTCGGGAAAAGGTGTGCAGACCACGACATCATCGCCAGCCCAAATCAGGGCACACCAAAGGAGGCGAGCACCTGATGACTTAGCGCCCTCAGGAAGTCGTTGACCCTCACCTTCTCAGGCTGCCCATCGCGCATCATCGGGCATGATGCCAAGGTAGGCCAAGGGTAATTTACCTTATGAAGGGGTTTCATTTGTGTTTTAACTAAAAGCCTTCCCAAATAGCTGAAACCCAGGGGCTCGTTTAGTGACGGAGGTGCGGATACTCGCCACATCTGACATTCACTCACCTGAGTACCTTGAACCCTACATCAAGTCCCTCGCAGGTGTTAAGGAGAGGCCGTGCCTCTTTCTCTTCGCAGGCGACATAGTTGACAGGGGACGCGTTGAGGCAGCTAGGCCTGCTTTTGAGGCGACCCAGAGGCTTGGCGCAAGGCTCGTCGCCACCTTTGGTAACGACGAGTATCAGGAGGTCTGGGACAGGATGAGGTCCCAGTACCCCCAGGTTGACTGGGTAATTGACGGGACGAGGGTCTATGACTGTGACGGGACCTCAATTGCCGTGGTCGGCACTCCCGGTTCGCTCGACTCGCCGACCAGGTGGCAGAGGGCCCGCATACCCGGCATAGAGAGGGTCTATGAGGAGAGGGTCAGGACCGTCAGGGACCTTCTAGTTAAGGCCAAGGCTGAGGCCAAGGTGGTCATCCTGCTCTCCCATTATGGGCTCGCGAGGGCTAACCTAAGGGGGGAGGACCCCAGTACGTACAATTTCCTATACAGCTCTAAGATGGAGAAGGTCATAAGGGAGGTCAAGCCAACGGTTGCCGTCCACGGCCACGTGCATAACGGCCAGCCCTTCTCAACGGTCGAGGGGGTTCCAGTGTACAACGTGGCCTTCCCCCTCAACAGGGCTCCTGTCTGGATCTCATGGAGGAGGGTCCAGCTTGGGCTTGAGGCCTTTATTAGGTAGGCCTCCTGCTAATTAGCTTCCCCGGCAAACAGGCTTCAGGGGCTATGAGGGAGCCTGCGACGAGGCGACCCAGCTGGGATGAGCGGGAAAAGCCGAACGAGCCCCCCTGCATGGTCAGGGTCATGGGGGGTTACTCGGCCATAGTCACAGCCCTAAGTGACGTTAAGGAGGAGATCTACAGGTATAACGTGATCGCCTCCAGGAGAGGCTACTACCTTAAGCCCGTCCACAAGGTATACAAGGCCACTGGCGGAGCGAGGAGAGTATATGAGTACTATGGGAGGTACTGGTGGAGGAAAGGTAATGGCAGGCTGATATACGCAGGCACTTCAAGGCCCCCCGGCCTCCCGGAGCCCCCCTTAAACCCCCTTGAGGGCCTTTCACTGATAAGGGAGGGCGACGATGTGATCGTCAGGTGTGACGTCTATGAGAAGTTCAAGTGGGCCTTCAGTGGGCTGAGGACAGAGAGGGCGTGAGCCTTGGCGAGAAAGTCAATGAACGCCCTTGACGTTTTCGCCTGGGTCCATGGAAGCAGGGAAGGCCTCATAGGCCAAAAAATAGATAACGTGTATCAGGAAGGCCAGCTCATAGCCCTCAAGGTCAGGGGAAGGTACGGCGAGTTCATAGTCATTGAGCCCTCTGTCAGGGTTCACATGAGCTCCCGCTTTAAGCCCTCAGGTCCTCCGGAGGGCGGCATAGGGAGGGCCCTCAGGGACCTGGTGAGGGACTCGAAGGTCATCGATTTAAGGCAGCTAGGCTTTGACAGGCTCATCGAGTTATCCTTTGATAACGGCTACAGGCTCGTAGTTGAACTGATACCAAGGGGGGTCGCTGCTCTGGTCTCCCCTGAGGGCAAGCTAGTATCCTCCACGGCATACCTTAGCTTCAAGGACAGGACGCTAAGGAGAGGGCAGCCCTACGTCTACCCCCCGCTTAGGCTCGAGGACCCCTTCCAACTTCCCTCGTACAGACTCCTTGAGGTTGTGAGGTCATCAAGGGCCCAGGACATAGTCAGGGCCCTCGTGCTCTCCGCAGGGGTGCCAGGGGAGGTTGCTGAGGAGGCCCTGAGGAGGACTGGGCTTAAGAGCGACCTCCAGCCAGCCGAGCTTACCGAGGACGCAGCTGACTCCATATCAGATGTCCTCAGGTCGCTGAGGGAGGAGTCGCTAGCCGGCAAGGGCTACCTGCTCTCATCTCAGGAGGGCCCTATAGAGGCCGACCCCTTCAGGCCAACTGTCGTAGGGGCAGGGGTCACCGAGTTACCGACCCTTGACGAGGCCCTTGACGAGCTCTTCGCTTTCAGGCCTCAGCCTCGCCCTGCGACGTCAATAGAGGCCGAGAGGCAGAGGCTCCTCGCAAGCCTTGAGAGGGCGAGGAGGGAGGCCGAGGAGTACACGGCCAGGGCCTCTGAGCTCGAGAACCAGGCCAATACGTTGGCCGCGCACTACCACGAGGCCAGCGAGGCGATCGAGTGCCTCAGGGCCGGTGGTGTCCAATGTCCTCCAACTGTGAAGGCCTTTGACAGGAGAACTGGCGACGTGACCCTCGTGCTTGGCGGGGCTGAGCTGAGGCTGAAGGTATTCGAGGCCGTTGAGGAAGCCATCAAGAGGCTCTACAGGGAGGCTGGCGAGCTGAGGGCGAAGTCCAGGAGAGCCTCCTCCGCTGAGGCAGAGGTCAGCGAGCGGCTGGCGAGGCTTGAGGAGGAGGTCAGGCTCCAGAGGCTTGTAGAGGCCGTGAGGAGGAGGAAGAGGGCGTGGTATGAGAGGTACCACTGGCTGGTCACCTCAACCGGCCTCCTTTCCATAGGTGGCAGGGACGCTGACCAGAACGAGAGCGTGGTGAGGAAGTTCCTAGGGGACTCCGACGTGTTCCTTCACGCCGACGTCCACGGGGCTTCCGCCGTTGTCCTCTTCACAGGCGGTCAGCCACCCCAGGAGGCTGACATAGCCGAGGCCGCCATGCTCACGGCTGCCTACAGCAGGGCCTGGAAGGAGGGAATGGGGTCTGTAAGCGTGTACTGGGCTTACGGCTCCCAGGTCTCCAAGTCACCGCCAGCCGGCGAGTACCTGACCAAGGGGGCCTTCATGGTCTACGGCAAGAAGAACTACCTGACCCCCCTCAGGGTCGAGCTCTACCTAGGGGTTGCCCTTGACGAGGACGGCCTCCCGGTGATCGTCGTTGGGCCTGAGGGCCTTGTCGCGTCGCAGTCCCTGGCCTACGTAAGGCTTGTGCCTGGTGACGAGAAGGTCGAGGGGCTGGCCTCAGAGGCCCTAGAGGCCATAGCGTCAAGGTCCCCTGACCCCGACCTGGTCAGGGCGCTCGGGGCATCTGAGGTCGCCGTGAGGCTCCCCGGGAGGGGAAGGCTAGCGGGGGCGTGGAAGGGCAAGGGAGGCGGGGTCATGAGGCCAAGGACGGGTCCCTCGGCGACTTAACACTTAATAAGCTAGCCATTCAGGGTGTCCCGGAGAAACTGCATGTCGGTCGCAGTGATAAAGAAGGTCGACATGCTTGACACAGTCCAGCCCCCCGTGTGTACAAGCTGCGGACGCATAATCCACCCCAAGGAGAGGGCCGTCGCCTTCTACTGCCCCAACTGCGGTAAGGCCCTGATATGGAGGTGCTCAAAGTGCAGGAAGCAGGGAACGCCATACAGGTGCCCCAACTGCGGGTTCATAGGGCCTTGAGGTGGGGGCCTTGGCCCGCGTAGCGGTCCTCATGACAGTGATTCCATCATCAATAGATGTGAACCTTCCAGACCTAGTCAAGGAGATAGAGAGATCGCTGCCCTCCGACTTCAAGCTCCTCAGCTCAGCTGAGGAGCCTCTAGCCTTCGGCATCAAGGCGCTTAAGCTCGTGGTTTCAATGCCAGAGGACTACGAGGGCGGCACTGACTCACTTGAGGAGGCTGTTAGGTCAGTTCCAGGCGTCGAGGAGGTCCAGGTCGAGGCGGTGACGAGGTTAAGCTCGTGATAGCCCTCTGGCCCCTCTGGGCCAGCTTCTCATCAGCGTTCCTCCTCAACCTGGTCCCATTCGGCGCTCCCCCTTACGTAATTGTCGTAGCATACGAGGCCAGGTATGGGGGGCTCGGCCTGTGGCCCCCTGTGCTCGCCGCGGCCGCTGGGGCGGCCGCGGCCAAGATGGTCATGTACTACCTCGGCATAGGCCTGAGGAGGCCGCTGAGGAGGAACAGGAACATCAGGCTCCTGGCAAGGTACTCAGAGACGGGCTGGGTCTACCTCCTGGCCTTCATAGCGGCCGTGGTGCCCCTCGTGCCCCTTGACGACTTCGTATACCTGGCCGGCGGGGCCTCAGGCCTCAGGGCAGGGCTCATGGCTGGCGCTGCAGTCGCCGGGAAGTTCGTGAAGACGATAGCGGAGGTGCTGGCGGTCACATACGTCTCCTACCTGATATCGAGCCTCCTTCACATCTCGCCGCTCTACGTGCTGATGTTCTTCGTCGTGAGTGGTGCCGTCATCGGCGTCCTGACTTTTGCGGTGGACTGGGAGTCATGGGCGAGGAGGCTCGGGATCAATATCTAATAAGCCTTGGAGTCCCCATGAAACCTGACCCCGCAGCCAAAGCCCGGCGGCGCCGGGCCGACGGGGAGTCGTCGCTCCCAGGTTGAGGCCCGGTCTCTGGCTGCGGGGACACCCGCCATCAAGGTATTACTCCCGCAAGTCGCGATGGCTACTAGCAAGCGTTATATACCCTGGTTCAGCAATGATAGTACTGCGGTCCCGCGAGGGACCTCTGAAGCTGAAGCAAATGGGGACCTAAGCGAACCCTGAGGTCGTTACCCCAGGGATGCTTAGGTCTGACGGGGGCCCGTGGGCCACGTAACGGTAGCGTCCACCCGCCTCAGCCGCGCCTTGCGGCTGAACTCCGGTTGATCCTGCCGGACCCGACCGCTATCGGGGTGAGGCTAAGCCATGGGAGTCGCGCGCCCTGCCGCTGCGGGGCGCGGCGCACGGCTGAGTAACACGTGGCTAACCTACCCTCGGGACGGGGACAACCCCGGGAAACTGGGGCTAATCCCCGATAGGCGAGGGGGCCTGGAAGGGTCCCTCGCCGAAAGGGACCTCAGGGGGTTTATCGCCTGGGGGTCCGCCCGAGGATGGGGCCACGGCCCATCATGGTTGTTGGCGGGGTAATGGCCCGCCAAGCCGACGACGGGTAGGGGCCGCGGGAGCGGGAGCCCCCAGATGGGCCCTGAGACAAGGGCCCAGGCCCTACGGGGCGCA
>JBMFIT010000011.1:0-27910 GCA_049974445.1 Acidilobus sp. | reverse complement strand
GCTTGACGTTCTCAAGGCCGCCTATGTCGTCCCAGTGGACCTCAGGGACCTCAACGTAGACCTCCCTCATGAGCGTCGGCCTGACGACCTTCATGGCCTCAAGGAAGTGCCTGCGGTTGACCTTGAGGGCCTCAAGGATGCTCTTCTTTATCTCGCCCTCCTTCGTTAGGTCCACCTTTCCGCTCTTGATGAACTCCCTGAGCGCTGCCATGGCCGCCTCTTTAGCTAAGGCGGCGATGTCGGCGCCCGTGTAGCCTTTTGTCATGTCCGCTATCTCATCAAGGTTCACGTCAGAGTCCAAGGGCATGTTCCTGGTGTGGACCTGGAGTATCTCAAGGCGTCCCTTCTTGTCAGGTGGCCTTATCTCTATCTCCCTGTCGAACCTCCCAGGCCTCCTGAGGGCAGGGTCGAGGTCCTCGGGCCTATTAGTAGCGCCTATCACTATAACCTTGCCCCTCTCCTGTATGCCGTCCATGAGGGTGAGCAGCTGGGCCACGACCCTCTTCTCAACCTCTCCAACTACCTCGCCCCTCTTCGGGGCTATGGAGTCAATCTCGTCAATGAATATTATCGCTGGGGCGTTCTCCTCGGCCTCCTTAAAGACCTCCCTCAGCCTCTCCTCGCTCTCGCCGTAGAACTTGCTCATGATCTCAGGGCCGTTGATGGTAATGAAGTATGCCCCTATCTCGTTAGCTAGAGCCTTGGCCAACAGCGTCTTCCCAGTCCCCGGGGGGCCGAAGAGGAGTATCCCCTTGGGCGGCTCGATCCCGAGCCTCTGGAATATCTCAGGGTGTTTAAGGGGGAGCTCAACTATCTCCCGGATCCTCTCCTTGGCCTCCTCTAGGTCTCCTATGTCCTCCCATGTGACCCTCGTGGACCTGGCGAGGGCGGGGTATTCAGACGGCTTAAGGGGCTCCTTCCTTATCTCGACCTCGGTGTCCTCGGTTACGTACACCGGGTCAACAGGCGTTGTCGACACGACCACGAACGGTATCTCACCCCCATACATCAGCACATCCCCCCTCATGACAGGGCTGTTCACGAACTCATCCCTGACGCTGTCGCCCGAGACTACGCTGCTAATAGGGACCGCGCCGAAGAACGTTGGCACAGTAGCCTGGCCGAGTGGCGCAAGGATTATCTTTGAGGCAGGCTTCACGTTATCGGCATCAGAGACCTCAACCTTGTCGCCAACACTGACGCCTAGTATCTGCCTAAGATAGCCGTCCATCCTAATCAGGTCAGCTCCTATGTCTTCCCCCCTTAGGGGCCACGCCTTCGCTACGGCCTCGCCTCTCTGGCTCTTAATTCTGACGAAGGAGCCAAAGCTCAATTCAAGCTCCTGCATCTTGTTAGGGTCTATGCGCACGATCTTCCTGCCCGGCTGATCGTTACGGTAGGCCTCCGCAACTGTGAGGGTTACTGATCTACTCATAAACTATCCCCCGTGTCTACCTGATGGCGAGCCTAAAAAGGCATCCTCTTACCCATCCCTCAGGGATTAATAGCACCGGTTACACAGGGATCATGGAAGACGTAAGATGTATACAGGCGTTGAGGTGTTCTTCGAGCCGAGGAGCGTCGCCGTTGTCGGCGCTTCACCGAGACCCGATAACATGGGCAGGACGATCCTTGAGAACCTTCTAGCGGGATTCAAGGGAAGGATTTACGTGGTGAACCCCAAGTATGACGAGGTCCTTGGGGTGAAGTCATATCCATCCCTTGAAGGCATCACTGAACCAGTTGACCTGGCAGTGCTAGCCGTTTCAGCCAGGTTGACCCCTCAGGTCATGGAGGACGCAGGCCGAAAGGGCGTTAAGGGTGTCATCGTGTTCAGCGGGGGCTTCGCTGAGACAGGCACAGAGGAGGGGAGGTCGCTTCAGGAACAGATGGTCAGAATTGCGAAAAAGCACGGGGTCAGAATCCTCGGGCCGAACTGCATAGGCGTTTACAACTACTCGGTTGGTCTCGATACCTTCTACCTGCCTAGGACAAAGATGAGGAGGCCCCCTCCTGGCCCGATAGCGCTCGTGAGCCAGAGCGGGGCCCTGCTTGCCACACTGATGGACTGGGCCTCATCGATGGGCATTGGCATAAGCAAGGCGGTGAACTTCGGCAACAAGGCGGACGTAGACGAGGTTGAGAGCATTGAGTACCTCTCGACTTCAAATGACGTAAAGGCCCTCATCATGTACGTTGAGGGCATTAGTAGAGGCAGGGACCTGGTTAACGTCATCAGGCTAACCGTTGAGGCAGGCAAGTATGTTGTTGTGATTAAGGGCGGGAGGTCTCATGCGACCGAAAGGGCCACGCTAAGCCACACTGCGTCAGTTGCTGGCTCTTATGAAGTGCTTAAGGAGGCCTTGAGGGAGGCTGGCGCCCTCCTAGCCGAGGATCTCGAGACGGCATTTGACATCGCAAGGGTGCTCGTGACCCAGCCTCTCCCAGCAGGGCCAAGGGTTGGCATAATAACCAACTCCGGCGGACATGGAGTTTTAGCCGCTGACGCCCTTGTCTCTATGAACATCGAGGTTCCAGAGACGCCGCAGGGGATCGTTGGCAAGTTAGCTGGCGAGTTCCCCGAAAGGGTGTCCCTAAGGAACCCAATAGACCTCACAGGAGACGCCAGGCCCTCTCAGTACAAGCTAGTGGCCGAGGCCCTCCTGAATTCTAAGGCCGTTGACTCGCTCCTTATGGTAGCTCTCGTGCAGCCCCCAACTATGGATCCTGACGAGGTTATTAGGGTCATCACCTCTATTAGGGAGGGGTATCCCCGCGTACCGCTCGTAATAGTAACCATGGGTGCGGACGCTGGCGTTAAAGTAAAGAGAGCCCTTGAGGAGAGGGGTATCCCCGCGTTCGAGCTACCAGACAGGGCCGCCAGGGCACTGGGGGCATTGGTGAAGCTCCATGGCCCAAGGACTGTGTGGGAGGTCAGGAGGGAGCGGCTTGGCATAGGTGAGCAGTCCTATAGCCGCGCCAGGGATATCATTAAAGTCGCCCTCAAGGACGGCAGAGGGAAGCTGTTGGAGCACGAGGCTCTTGAGCTCCTAAGACTCTACCAGGTTCCCGTTGCCGACTTCTGCCTTGCGACCTCTGAGGGGGAGGCCTCATACTGCGCCGCGAAGCTTGGGGGTAGGATTGTAATGAAGGTGGTGTCGCCAGACATATATCATAAGTCCAACGTCGGGGGCGTACTGGTTGGGCTGAACCCTGCTAACGCTGTCCAAGGCTTCAGGAGAGTGCTTGAGAACGTCAGGTCAAGAGTCCCAGGGGCCAAGGTGGATGGCGTGCTGATCCAGAGGGAGGAGCTAGGGATTGAGCTAATGATAGGTGGGATCAGAGACCCAGCCTTTGGGCCCATCGTAACCTTCGGCATGGGGGGCCAGTTCGTCGAGCTAATAAAGGATGTCTCGATGAGGCTTGCCCCGGTCGACATTGATGAGGCAATGATGATGATAAGTGAGACCAAGGCCAACGCCCTGCTCAAGGGCTACAGAGGGGCGCCTGGGGCTAACTTGGCTGCGGTGGCCAACGCCATCGTTAGGGTCAGTGTCCTACTAGCTGACCACAGGGAGATAAAAGAGTTAGATATAAATCCTATTCTTGCAGACCAAAAGGCAGCGATAGCCGTAGACGCAAGGGTGTTGCTAAACACGGGAGGTGGTTAAGCGGTTGGACGAAACATCGCGCAGCGACGACAAAAATAACGCCCCTCAGACCTCCCAGCCTGTCGAGGCTCAGGGTGGTCAGACAGCACCCCAGTCTGAGCAGCTTCCCTCTGACGTCAAGGAGGTCCTAAGTGTTGACATAAGCAACAAGAACGAGGACGAACTATATCAGCTTGTCGATAAAATCAGGGATAAGATAGTGCAGGTCAAAAGCACTAGGGCTCAGCTCATAAATGAGGTCAAGGGGCTCAGGGAGCAGAGGAGATCCATGATCGACAAGAAGAGAGGCCTCGTTGAGCAGCTCCTCAAGCTGAGGGCCGAGAGGAAGGGTGTCCTTGACGACCTGGCTAAGGTGAAGCAGGAGCTTGATGGCCTGATAAAGGACCTTAGGACCAAGAGGGAACAGCTGAAGGAGGCGAGGCAGCTCCTAGAGAAGGAGGGCAGCATTGCTAAGCTCAGCCTCAGGAGGGTTCAGAAGAGAATAGAGGAGCTGGAGTGGAGGCAGCAAACTTCGGTCTTGCCGCCACAGGAGGAGAAGAGGCTGGTAGAGGAGATAGAGAGGCTCGAGCAGCTCACCGAGAGGATAAGGAGGGCGAGGCAGGAAGAGATCTCGATAATGGAGCTTGAGGCTGAGGTCAAGGGGCTCCGGCTAAGGATATCAGAGCTTATCACAAAGAGGGACGAGCTAAGGCAGAGGGCCGGCTCGCTTAAGGGGCAGATCCAGACGCTTTCATCAGAGGTTGACGACCTTAACAAGCAGATAAACTCGCTTAAGGTGACTATCGACGAGAAGAGCAAGGCCATTGACTATCTTTCTAAGACGTTAGACGCTCTCTACTCAAGATACAGGGAGCTCATGGTTAAGCTAAAGGAGCTTAAGATAGCGCGGCAGAGGGGGATACAGCTGAAGGTGCTAGAGGACAAGAGGAAGGGGGTAGAGGAGAAGGCGAGACGTGGAGAGGCCCTGAGCCTTGACGAGATGAGAATACTCTACGGGGAGTTTGACCTGACCTAAAAGGCGTTTTAGCCTGATCCTGCACCGATCCTTGGGATCCATGTTGAGCGCGGTTAACGAAGGGGTCCTGGAGATGATTAAGCTCTACTCCACGTGGCCAGATCAGCTCATTAGCTCGTATAGGTCGGGCCTGGCCTTGAAGGGTCCCACAGTCAGCCCTGCCAGGCTCCTGCTCTGCGGCATGGGCGGGAGCGGTGCGACAGGCGACTATATAGCAGCCATGGCCCAGTCCCACGACCTGAAGTTCCCCGTGATCGTTCACAAGGCCGATGGCGTTCCTTCGTGGGTAGGAAAGGGGGATCTTGTGGTCGCGATAAGCTACTCTGGAAACACCTATGAGACTATCAGCTGCGCGAGGGAGGCCAGAGAGAGGGGCGCCCTCGTAGCTTCTGTGACGAGCGGAGGCAAGCTAGGCGAGTGGGCCAGGTCTAACGGCCTGCCACTAGTCACCATCGAGCCCAACTACTACCCGAGGACAGCGCTTGGAATGCTGGTGGGGGCTTCCCTTGGCATCCTTAATTCCCTTGGCGTAAACATAGCTGACGACGCTGAGGTCGAGGCAGCTGCGCGGGCGCTCAGGTCAACTTCAAACGTCGAGGGCGAGGCTATAGCCAGGGCGCTGGGCTCAAGGGACCTCTACATAGTAGCCGGTTGCGGGCCCTATGAGATAGTCGCGCATAGATGGAGGCAGGAGTTCAGTGAGAACGCCAAGGCGATCACTAAGACGGAGTTTTACCCCGAGTCCGCGCACAACGATCTCGTCGTCTGGCAGACGTCCCATGATGTCAGGAAGGGCTTTGTTCTCATTGAAGGCGGTGGCGCCCTGTGCTCAGTGCTGGTGGCCCTCCTCAAGGAGGTATACTCGGAGCAGGGTGACGCAATTGTGAGGGTCGCGCCGAGGGGTGAAGGGCTGCTCGCCCAACTACTTCAGGGTTCCCTCCTAGGAGGCTACGTCTCGGTCTACCTGGCCAGGCTAATTGGCGTCGACCCCAGAGGAACGCAGATAACGGCAAGGTACAAGAAGGCGATTGAGGAGGCGGGCCTCTCCTGACAGTCAGCCTTAAAGCTTGCCCTTGCCATTATCGCCTGAAGCAAGGCCTTGCACTTGGCGGGCCCTTTTGACGAGGAGAGGCTGGGGGCATTTGAGCAAAAGGGCGTCGTGGAGGACTCCATACACGGCTTCATACCAATAAACAGGGCCGAGTACTGGCTTCTCCAGACCCCATTTCTCAGGAGGCTTCACGGCGTAAAGCAGCTGGGCATGGCCTTCCTGGTATTCCCCTCAGCGAGGCACAGCAGGCTTGAGCATTCCCTTGGGGTCATGCACCTCGCCTCCCTGATGGCGTCGAGGATCGCATACGTGGCTAGGAAGGACCAAAGGGTCTACGACACCGTGTTCCTCACGGACGACCCCGATGTCATAAACTCCTTCATCCAGGTCGCGAGGCTAACCGGGCTACTTCACGACCTAGGCCACCTAGCCTACAGCCACATGACCGAGGAGGCGGTCATGAGCTTGGCCGAGTACTCGGAGGGCGGGAAGGGGTCAGCCGAGCTATTCCGTGAACTCAGCGGGCTTAGCGGTGGCAAGATCAAGGTCCATGAGGCCTACACCCAGGCGTTCCTTGACGAACTTGCTAGGCTGGCCTCTGAGTCCCCCCGTGACGCCTCCCTTGACAACCTCTCAGACTATCTGTTGCTGGCCAAGGGCGCGCTCACCGGCGATGTAAACGTTATCAAGGACGCACATAGAGTCCTTGAGGAGCATGGGCTGAGGGATGGGGCAATTAAGGTAATTCATGAGATAATTAGCAACGAGATAGCTGACGCGGACAGGCTGGATTACCTTCAGAGGGACGCGCAGGCAACAGGCATCGTGTACGGCAACATTGACGCGGACAGGCTGGTGCATGGAATAACTGTCAGCGCCATCAATGAAGAGCCTGTCCTCAGCCTCGACATCAAGAGCCTTCAAACCCTGGAGGACATATTTGACGCTAGGTATAAGATGTACAGGTCAGTCTACTTTCACCACAAGGTTATAGCGATAACTAAAGCAGTGACTTACTTTATCAGGTCGCTGGCCTCTGACTGGCAGACAGGGGCTATCTCGCTATATGAGGGGCTCTCGCTATATGAGGTTTTGAGGCCCTCAACGCTATCAAAGGCAGTCCTGGAAGACAGGTACTACCTTGATGACGCAGAGCTAGATAACATGGTGAAGTTCTACGCGTCGCACGGCAATTTCTCAAGGAGGTGGGCGCTCAGCCTCCTTGATAGAAGGGACCTCTTGCCGATATCTATAGTTAAGAGGAGTGAGGAGCTAACAATCATGGCTGAGGAGGTCCTGAGGTCAAGGGACATCACCGTAAACCCGGACAACGTAGGAAGACTGCTTGGCTACGTCGTGAACAGGCTTGGCCAGGTAAACGACAAGGTTGCGAAGAGGTTGTCTGCTGACGTGAAGCTCGACAGCTTCACGGAGAGCGTGATAAGTCCCCAGAGGCTGTACTCGGGAGGCCTAAGGGTCTTCGGATGGGAACAGTCTCTCTACCTCAGGGCCCTTGCTGAGGAGGGGAAGATACCGGTTGTCTTCCTCTACGCGTACTCAAACAACGAGAGGCTTCACGCGGAGGGGCTCAGGAAAAGGGCCAACGAGCTGAGGGAGCTCGCAAAGGAGGAGCTCAGGGAAATGATGCTGGAGGGCCTCAGTGAGCTGAAGTGACCGTCTTCTTGATTACCTCATCTATGAGCCCAGGCCTCACGACGAGACCTGACCTCAGCTCCTTCACGACCTCCTTAAGCCTCTCATCATCGTTAGCTAGCTCAAAAGCTACCCTCTGAGGCCAGCCGTCCCCTGTTTTCGACATTGAAAGCAGGGCTTTCCTTAGCCCGTCTATTTCCCAGCCTCCAGCTATCAGCACGGCAACGGAGACTACAGCCCCAGGGGCCTCGTGACGTAGCTCCCAGTCGCTCCTGGTCAGCACGAAAGAGCCCATGTCTTCAATAAACACCCCAACCCCTTCATGGAGAAGGGCCAATATTACCACAAATAGCCTACAGCAGCTTAGCCCTAGGGGAGGGGCTTGAGCCAGAGGCTTTACGAGGAGGCAAGGAAGCTCCTCGTTGGAGGGGTCAATAGCCCAATCAGGGCCGCCGTCAAGCCCTACCCATTCTTTGTGAGGAGCGCCAAGGGGGCCTATGTCTTCACCGAGGACGATGAGCAGCTAATAGATTACGTGCTGGGCTATGGCCCTCTCATATTGGGTCACGCCAATGACTACGTAGTCGAAAGGGTTATTGGGCAGGTTGAGAGGGGGTGGCTATATGGCACCCCTACGAGGTCTGAGGTCGAGTTAGCCAGGAAGATCGTTAGCCATGTGATGCCTGGTGGGAAGGTTCGGTTCGTTAACTCGGGGACTGAGGCAACAATTACAGCAATCCGGCTCGCGAGGGGCTTTACGGGGAGGTCAAAGATAATGAAGTTTGACGGATGCTATCACGGGGCCCACGACTCTGTGTTGGTCCAGGCCGGCAGCGCCGCCTCCGAGTTCGGGGTCCCAAACAGCGCAGGCGTCCCCAAGGAGGTTGCGTCGCTGACCCTTGTCGCGAGGTATAATGAACCAGAGTCCGCTGAGAGGGCCGCCAGGCAGGCAGGGTCTGACCTAGCGGCGATTATAGTTGAGCCTGTCATTGGCAACATGGGTGTGATACCCCCCGAAGGGGAGTTCCTGAGGTCCCTTCGGGAGCTGGCAGACAGGTACGGGGCCCTTCTGATATTTGACGAGGTGATAACGGGCTTCAGGCTTTCTCTCGGAGGGGCACAGGAGTACTATGGCACTAGGGCAGACATAGTGACACTAGGCAAGGTAATTGGAGGGGGCTTTCCGGTTGGAGCCGTCATCGCCAAGAAGGAGATAATGGATCATCTCACTCCTCTCGGCTCTGTGTTCAACGCTGGCACCTTCAACGCTCACCCCGTCACCATGGCTGCTGGCCTCGCGACACTGGAGGTGCTGGAGTCAGGCGATGCTCTATCAAAGGCTTCCAAGGCCGCCGCTGAAGTGTCGTCAGTCCTTGAGAGGGCAGGCCTCACCGTCAACAGGGTTGAGAGCATGTTCCAGGGCTTCTTCACGCAAGGACCAGTGAGAAACGCCGACGAGGCCAGGAGGGCGGACAGGGAGAAGTACGCGAGACTCCATGAGGAGCTGAGGCGCAGAGGCGTCTTCTCACCGCCCAGCCAGTTCGAGTCCTGGTTCACGAGCGCTGCCCATGACGAAGATGTCGTGACCCACACGGTGGGCGCAATAGAGGGCGTTCTCAGGGAGTTGAAATGAAGCTGAGGGTCGCGACAAGGGGTAGCAGGCTAAGCCTTATCCAGGTAGCCATAGCAATGGACTACCTGTCACGAGCGCTCGGGGAGAGAATGGACTACGAGCCCGTGATAGTTAGGACGAAAGGTGACGAGGTCCAGGACAGGCCAATAAGCCAGATAGGGGTTAAAGGCGTCTTCGAGAAGGAAGTCAACAGGGCCGTCATTGAGAACAAGGCAGACGTGGCTGTCCATAGCCTCAAGGATCTCCCATCAGAGCTCACCGGAGGACTTGAGGTAGTCGCCCTACCGCCAAGGGACCCTCCCAATGACTCGCTGGTGTTCGGGAAAACCCCCGTTAGATCCCTTGAAGGGGTGCCCTCAGGCTCCACCATAGGCACGTCCAGCGTCAGAAGATCAGCCTTCGTCCTCAGCAGGAACCCTAACGTCAAGATCAAGCCCCTTCGAGGAAACGTAGACACACGGGTCAGGAAGCTTCAACATGGCGAGGTGGACTACGCCATCATTGCGGAGGCTGGCCTCAAAAGGCTTAACGTAAAGGCTCCCAGGCTCGTTCTTTCTGTCGAGCACTTCCCTCCTGAACCAGGGCAGGGGCTGATAGCCGTGGTGGCCCCCATCGACACTCCAATAGCCAAGAGGCTGGCATCCGCCTCTGATCCTCAGGCGACCCTTATGGCTAGAGCGGAGAGGTCGTTTGTCTCCGAGCTGAGGGTCGGTTGCGGCGCCCCTGTCGGAGGTGCGTCGCAGATATCTCAAGGGGGGCTAATGACGTTTATAGCGGGAACCGCGAGGCCTGACGGGAGCTCTATGATGATCGTTAGGCTTAGGGGTGACCAGTCGAGGCCTGACGAGCTTGGGAAGAGAGCCGCTGACAAACTAAAGAGGTTCCTGTGAGGGAGGAGCTTGAAGGGTAAGGTTGTAATCGTTGGCGCGGGACCTGGGGACCCTGGCCTAGTAACCGTCAAGGGGCTTAATGCTATCAGGGAGGCGGACGTAATAATCTATGACAGGCTTGTCCCTCAGGACATCCTAAGGGAGGCAAAGGCGGGCTGCGAGCTCGTTTTCGCCGGAAAAGCACCAGGAAAGCACGAGCTGGAACAGGAGGAGATAAATGGGATCTTGGTTGAGAGGGCGTCCAGGGGCCTCCTCGTCGTGAGGCTGAAGGGAGGCGATCCATATACCTTTGGCAGAGGGGAGGAGGAGTGCGAGTACGCGTTAGCCCACGGAGTTCCTTGCGAGGTAATCCCAGGAGTCCCTAGCTATGTCGGGGCGTCCGCCTACGCAGGGCTCCCCCTGGCCGGTAGGGTCTATGGGTCAAGCTTTGCCGTAGTCACAGGACATTTGGCTGGTGAGGGGAGGGAGTTTGAGGATTACCTTGCGAGACTCAGCGAGCTGGCTGAGCACGTAGACAATATAGTCGTGCTTATGGGAGCTTCTACGGCCGTGAGGGTCTTAGAGGCCGTAGCCCGAGGTAAGGGCCTTCAGGCCCCTGCCGCGGCTGTCATGAACGCCACGACGGAAGGGCAGGTCACGATTTCAGGCACTGTCAAGGAGCTTATAGCTGAGGCGAAGAGAGGTGGCATAAGGAACCCAGCTGTCATCGTGGTTGGTCCCGCGGCGCTCGCGAGGGGTAAGCTTTGGAGGGCGGATGCAGGGCGCTTTACCTAGGCCCTGACCTGCCTCCTGAGCTGAGGGGACTTAGGTCGGTAACGTGGATCCCTGCCGTCACCATATCACCCATTGACGCTAACATTGCATTGGCTGCCGAGTTGATAAGGTCCCACAGGTATGAGTGCGTCGCCTTCACAAGCCCGAGGGGGCCATCCCTTCTACACGGGTACTTGGAGGCTTGGCCTGTGAGCGTCAAGGCGCTCTGCGTTGGCCATGGAACCGCGAGGGCCTTCACTAACGCCTTCGGGGTTCCATGCCTCTTCCCAAGCGAGTACACTACAGCCTCGCTTGCGAAGCTCGCGCTAAGCGAGCGGTGCACGTCCATTCTGACGTTGAGGTCTGAGGAGGGCGACGAGGAGCTTGAGAATACGGTGTCTCGGGTGATGAGAGTCAGGAGAATTGATATCTATGCCGAGAAGCCCCGGGAATTTAGTGTGGAGGGCCGTTTCACCGTCATCATAGCATCCTCTTCCTTCATAGCCGAGGTTGTCTGCCCCAAGGTAAGGGGGTCTGTTGAGCTTGTCATAGCAATGGGGCCTAAGGCCGAGAGGGCCGTAAAGGCGCTGTGCCCTGATGTAGAGGTCATCACATCTCATGAACACAGCTTTAAGGCGGTCGGTGAGCTCCTTGCCGCGGTGGGGTGCGGCTAGTGGCGCTGGTGTTCCACAAGCTTGTAAGCGTTGACGAGGCGCTAAGGCTCCTTGACCAGAAGGTTGGTGGCATAGGTCCCCTCAGTATCATCGAGGCCAGCCTGTTGGACGCGCAGGGTAATGTGCTCGCTGAGGACGTGAAGGCGCCGATAGACTATCCGCCCTTCGATAGATCTACGGTAGACGGTTACGCTGTTAGATCAATCGACGTCGCAGGCGCGAGTGACGTCACGCCCGTGAACCTGAAGATAACAGGGAAGGCGCCCATAGGGTTCCCTCCCTCAGGCGAGGTAGGGCCCAGAGAGGCGTTTGAGATCGCGACTGGGGCTATGATACCCAGGGGCGCTGACGCGGTCGTCATGGAGGAGTACGTGAGCCGGAAAGGGGACAGGCTGTCTGTCTACAGGTCCGTAGTCCCCGGTGAGAACATCAGTCAGGCCGGCTCTGACATATCCGCTGGTGACGTAGTCCTCAGGTCAGGCACCC
The DNA here is from genome assembly GCA_049974445.1 of Acidilobus sp. GTDB lineage: Archaea > Thermoproteota > Thermoprotei_A > Sulfolobales > Acidilobaceae > Acidilobus. Next base: position 16,084 of record JBMFIT010000011.1, on the reverse strand, counting down.
TGCTGACTGCTCGTGAAATAGCCGTTCTCGCTGGCCTTGGCATAAACAGGGTCAAGGTGTACCGGCCTCCCAAGGTTATAGTGTTCTCGACGGGCATCGAGCTCACCCCTCCTGGAATGCCCCTTGAGCCTGGCCACCTCTACGACGTAGATGGGTACGTTGTGACGGCGACCCTGAGGGAGCTTGGCGCTGAAGTTGAGTTCAGGGGCATATTACCTGATGACTATAGTTCGATGCTCAAGGCCGTAGAGGAGGCCCTAGAGGCAGCTGACATTGTTATCACAACGGGTAGCACGTCGGCCGGGTACGGCGACATGATATACCGGGTCTTCAAGGACCTTGGAGCCGAGGTCATAGTCCACGGCCTTAAAGCTAGGCCTGGAAAGCCAACGGCCATAGCCGTGAAGGGTCGCAAGATGCTCTTCGGCCTCCCAGGCTTCCCGCTATCAGCCATGATGAACCTCTACACGCTTGTCTCGCAAGTGATCCTGAGGATGAGGGGCCTTGAACCCTCAACGGAGCTGCCAAAGGTAAGGGCTAGGATACCCTTCAGGTTCCAGGCGGGGCGCGGGTTTACAGAGCTCATACCAGTTCAGCTAGTGCAGGGCCTAGAGGGCCTTTCTGCATACCCGTCAATGGCAGGATCAGGCTCGATCGCCGGCGTTGGCCTCTCTGACGGGTTCATTGTAGCAGAGGAGACTAGGGAGTACTTTGACGAAAACGAGGAGGTCGAGGTCACTCTCTTCTCGAGGTCGTTGAAGGTTCCTGAGCTCAATATAATCGGTAGCAACTGCCCAGGTATTGAGGTAGCGTTGAGGGTCGCCGGGCTGACGAAGTCGGCCCGCGTGATAAGTGTGGGCTCTATGGGCGGGTGGCTTGCCATTAAGAGAGGGGATGCCGACGTGGCTGGCACTCATCTCCTGGACGAGAAGACCTTACAGTACAACGTGCATGTCCCCAAGCTTATGGGTTTAGAGAACAAGGTAGTTGTAGTCAGGGGCTATGCCCGGAGGATAGGCTTCCTCATGAGGAAGGGTAACCCGAAGCACATCAAGGACTTTGAAGACCTACTACGCGACGATGTAGTTATCGTGAACAGGAACAAGGGCTCAGGCACGCGTGTCTTGCTTGACCTGAAGTTGAAGGAGGTACTTGGCGGCAGAAGGCCCGAGGAAGTGATAAGGGGGTACACCTATGAGGTTAAGACCCACACGGCGGTCGCGACTGCGATAGTTCAGGGAAGGGCTGACGTTGGCCTCTCTCTCGAGGCCGTCGCCAGGAATTTTGACCTCGACTTCATACCCGTAGGCGAGGAAATATTCGACTTCGTGATAAGAAAGGAGAGGCTTGATAGGTCGAGCATCAGAAAGTTCATTGATGCCCTTGGTAGCAAGAGCTTCGCAGAGGTACTCCCAAGGGAGCTACCTGGTTACAGGACCTTACCTGAGACAGGTAAGGTGATATATCCATCGTAGTGAGGAAACGTCGTCCATCACGACAGCGATGCCTCCAGCCGCTTTTGAGTTCTCTATAGGAGGTGCGGGGGGTGGGATTCGAACCCACGCAGGCCTACGCCAACGGGTCTTGGGCCCGTCCCCTTTGGCCGGGCTCGGGCACCCCCGCACCAACAAACATTGATCCGAAGGGACCATAAAACCTTGCGCTATCAGCTCTCGACCTTTACAACAACTGCCTGGGGCTGGGCCTGTGGCGCCTGCGTTACTGGCTGGGGGGGTGATGGGGTTGTCTGCTTTGGCGCTTCGGCCTCAAAGGCCAGCTGTACTACCTTGTCGAGCTTATCCAGGAGGTCCTTAGCTGTCCTCTTCTCCTCGCTTAGCGCGTCCTGGATCCTCTTAAGGTGGTTCATGCTCTGGGTGTAGCCTCTCTCACCCACCTCACCGCTGAAGTAGGTTATGCCAACGAGGGCTATAGATCTGGCCACCTTAAGCTCCTCTGTCTCTATCTCGGCTATCCTTGAGCCGACGACCTTCTTTACTTCGTCTGCCCTAACCTTCAGTGACCTTATCTCTTCCTCGAGCTTCTTCTTAAGGGGATCTATCACAGTTGACGGAAGGTCGTTTCTGTTACCTATAGTCTCAATAGCTTTTTTCCTCTTGTAGGCCCTATCGAGGTTCTCTATGACCTCTATTATCTGGTATTTCCACTCCGGCGTCACAACAAGCCTCCCTTCATAAACCTTGACCCTTTCCCCCTCTACAATCTCGAGGCCCTTATCGACGACCTTCACTACGATATTTACGACCTTCCCATCGACGCTACTCTCTATTGCCACAAGTGTCCCGAGGGATCTGCCAAAGTCGTCGAAGACCTCAGATCCAATGAACTTAGAAGCCTCGTCAACGCGTATGGCTGACACAACCTTCACCTGTCATTAGCTCTCCTCCTGACCTATATAGAGGGGAAGCCCCCTTCATTTGGCCTGTCTCCCTTTAACGCCCATGACGTAACAAGATCCACGACGCAGGTGGATAGGCTTGAGCGGAGTTGAGAGCTGGCCTAAGAGGTGGAACGAGGAGTCAAAGAGAGAGACGATAGCTGAGAAGGTTAGGGAGTTCATATCACCTCCACCTCCACTCAAGAAGCAGATAATGATGGCAAGCTACAGGGTAGCCTCCCAGATGAACAAGCTTGATTACACTCTGAGCAAGCTGCAGGCCTATGACAAGCAGCTGTTCGAGAAGGTAGTGAACGCCATAATTGAGGGCGATAAGAGCAGGGCTGCCATGTATGCTAATGAGGTCGCTGAGGTCAGGAGGATGGCCAAGATAATAATGACTGTGAAGTACGCCCTTGAGAAGGTTAAGCTGAGGCTCGATACGACGCTGATAATGGGCGATGTAAACGCTGATCTTGCGCCAGCCATAGTAGCACTCAAGCAGGTTGCGGTGTACCTGAGAGGAACCATGCCTGACGTGTTCGCTGACCTGATGGATATAGATGAGCAGCTGTCGGCCGCACTGACCCAGTACACGTCCGGCGCCGTGCCGCTGTTCGAGAACGAGTACGTAACCGATGAGGCACAGAAGATACTCAAGGAGGCCAGCATAGTGGCCGAGCAGAGGATGAAGCAGGAGTTCCCAGAGCTTCCGAGCGTGGAGGCAGGCGTCCCGACCTCACAGCAGGCCGGGACCGCAACGGCTGCCTCCACAAAGTAACCTTTCCTTAGCTGACGGGGCTTAACGTTATAGCTTTTCTTAAATCTACAATTTTAGGGCCTCGGTTTGTCTTTTGATAGGACAGCCCTCGTCGAGCAGCTGAGAAGGGCGCTGGACCTGTCGCTCTATGAGGCCAAGCTCTACCTGGCAATACTCCAGGGCGCAGGCGACCCCAAGGAGGCCAGCGTCATGAGCGGCGTGCCGCTACCGAGGATCTATGACGTGGTGAGGGTTCTCGAGAGTAAGGGCATGGTGTACAAGGACCCCTCTGGATGGTATAGGGCTGTAAGTCCTAAGGCGCTCGCCGCGATCAGCATAGCAAAGCTTGAGGAGGAGTCCAGAAGGAGGGCAAGAGAGGTAATGGCCCTCGCCGAGGTCCTCGAGAGGGTTGAGGCCAAGGGAAGAGAGCCCAGGTTCGCTATAGTCAAGGGGGCCTTCAACATTATATCAACGGCCGTTGATTTCTTCAAGAGCTCCGTGTCAACTTATATAGTGATATCGACAGTGCTTAGGCAGGAGGGCCTGGGCGAGAGGCTCGTTAGGGCCCTCCTTCCATACGTAAGCGACGTCAGGGTCGCAGTAGCTGATGGTCAGCCCTTTGAGGTCCCCACCGGGCTCAGCGTTCAGGTCAAGGCGCTTCAGTACCCCCTTCTTGACAGCGTCTCGTCCAGAACAGGCCTTATGATAGTCCTTGGCGAGCCCTCGGGCGAGCCGGTTGCCTTGGCCCTTGAGGACCCTTACCAGGCCGAGCCATACTTTAAGGGACTGACGAGGTTGTTTGAGTCCTGAGGTAATACCTGGCCAAGGGGGCAATAACAGGGGCTGCAAACCTTAATAGCGTGGCCTGACCAAGGCTGTCTAACCGAGCTCAGGAGGGCTATGGTGTGCCCCGGCTAGAGCCTGTCTACAAGGGGCTTTGCCCCAACTGCGGCAGGGAGATCACGGCGACCAGGCTTGCCAGAGGGCTTCCTTGCAGCGTCTGCCTGCCTGAGGAGCCACAGGACGCCGATCCGATATCCGTGTGGAAGATCCTCAAGGGCCGGGGCGCGGAGGGGGCATACCTTTACCTTTATCTCCTTGAGACTGCCTTTGAGGACTTCTCATCGTACTTCGAGGATAAGAACAGCTTCGCCCTTTCAAGCGCCCAGAGGAGCTGGGCCAGGAGGCTGCTCAGGCTTGAGAGCTTCTCAATAGTTGCCCCTACTGGCGTGGGCAAGACCACGCTCCTAATGGCCTACGCCGCCTATAGGGCCGACGTGGACCATTGGAGGATACTGTACCTCGTCCCAACCGAGAACCTGGTCGCGCAGACAGCTGAGAGGCTCATAAGCATGGCTAAGGAGGGCTCAGTAGCGTATTACTACAGTTCGATGAGGGAAAGCGACAAAGAGGGGATGCTTAAGAGGATTGGAGGCCTTGACTACAGAATACTCGTGGTTACGCCAGGCTTCCTGGTGAGGAACTTTAACACGCTCAGGAAGGCGTCACCATACAACCTGGTCATAGTGGATGACGTAGATAGCCTCCTCAGGAACAGTAAGAACATAGACAGGACCCTCGTGCTCCTTGGCTTCAGCGAGGAAGCCGTTAACATGGCCTTTGATCTCGTTCAGCTCCGCCTTGAGCTTGCCCAGGCCCTAAAGCAGGGGAGGCATGAGAGAGCTGACGAGCTCATGAACGAGATCGCACAGAAGGGCTTTGAGCTCGAGAAGCTCAAGCACGTTGAGCTCAACGAAGGGATGTTGGCAAGGGGGCAGCTCGTGATCGCCTCGGCCACAGGCAGGCCCAAGGGCGTCAAACACCTAGTCTTCAGGGAGATACTAGGGTTCGAGGTAGGCGGGGGCACGGATTACCTGAGGAACGTAATAGATTCCTACATCATAGCCGATGACGTAATCAACGCGGTTGTTGACCTGGCTAGGAGGCTTGGGAGAGGCGGACTCGTCTTTGTCTCCCAGTCCTATGGAAAGTCACTAGTTAAGGCAGTCACGCAAAGGCTTAACGAGGGCGGCGTCAAGGCCTTACATGCCGTCTCCAACCCGAGGAAGGCCATTGAGAAGCTCCTGTCTGGCGAGATCGACGTCGCTGTCGGCGTCGCCTCAAGGTATGGCGCCCTTGTGAGGGGGATTGACCTGCCAGAGGTGATAAGGTACGCTATATTTGTCGGCGTGCCAGCCTCCAGGCTTGACATCAAGACTGCCCTCCTCTCACCGAGGAGGCTTCTGAGGGTCCTCATGTTCGCCGAGGAGAAGGACAGATCTTTCTCAGACCTGAGGAGGAGGCTTGAGGAGCTTCTAAGGAGGTACGGGTCTGAGTCCCAGCTGGTGGCTGCTGTTGTCAAGGGACAGCTTGAGGTCCATGGGAGGCTTGAGGAGCTGAGGCAAGTAGTGCTGGAGGGCTCTGAGAAGGTCGCATCGTTGCTTGACGAGGCGCTCAGGGAGGAGGGCCAGGCGGTAAAGATAGGAACCATGGTCGTCAGGAGGGAGGGCGGCTCAGTTTGGCTCTACTCTCCTGACGGGCCGACCTACATCCAGGCCAGCGGGAGGACCAGCAGGCTATTCCATGGGGCGATGACAAGAGGGCTCTCGGTGGTTATTGACAAGATCCCAGAGCTCGTAGACGCCCTCCAGGACAGGCTTAGGTGGGTCAGCCAGGCCGAGTTCGTCCCCTTCGACTCGCTTAACATGGAGGAGGTCGAGAAGGAGCTTGAGGAGTCCAGGAAGGAGTCCGTAGCCGCCTCGAAGAAGATAAGCGTGATCACTGAGCTCATAGTTGTCGAGTCCCCCACGAAGGCCAGGACCATAGCTAACTTCTGGGGGAGGCCGGCGAGGAGGCGTGAAGGAAACCTCAACATCTACGAGACCACTGTTGTTGACAACACGACAAACACCGTGCACCTAATTACGGTAACTGCCTCGAAGGGCCACGTCTTTGACCTTGTCGCCTCACCTGAGCAGGGCACGCTCTTTGGCGTGAAGGTATCAAAGGATGCTTGGGAGCCCATCTACATAGGTGTGAAGAGGTGCCTCGACTGCGGCTACCAGTTCGCGGAGGACAGCAACGTGTGCCCTAGGTGCGGCTCCGCGAGGATAGTTGACTCCCTTGGTATAGTCGAGACCCTGAGGAAGATAGCGTCTGAGGTGGACAGGGTCATCATAATGACAGACCCCGACAGGGAGGGGGAGAAGATTGCCTGGGACCTCTACCTTGCCCTGAAGCCCTACAACTCGCAGATCTATAGGAGCGCCTTCCATGAGGTAACGCCTAGGGCCTTTATGGAGGCCCTTAGGACGCCTGGGCAGATCCGGCAGAGTCTCGTGGATGCCCAGATAGCCAGGAGAATCGACGACAGATGGATTGGATTTATAACTAGTCAGTTCCTATGGTCAAGGCTTGGTAAGAACTGGCTGGGGGCTGGGAGGGTACAGACGCCTGTGCTCGGTTGGGTCATCGAGAGGTATTCCCAGTACAAAGATAACTTGGGCTTCAAGGTCAGGGTCGTTCTGCCGTCTGGGACCCCTGTGATCTTCTACACTAGGGACGAGGCCCTAGCCGAAGAGGCGAGCCAGTCCCAGTACCTCATCGCGTTGACCGAGAAGGTCTGGACCGAGGAGGTGAATCCGCAGCCTCCCTTCACAACCGATGAGCTCATATTTGAGGCCTCGGCCAGGCTTGGGTACTCAGCCCCTCTCACCATGAAGCTTGCCCAGGACCTCTTTTACTCCGGGCTGATAACCTATCACAGGACTGACTCTACTAGGATATCGGATGCCGGAATTGCCGTGGCAAGGCAGTACCTTGAGGCACACGGCCTATCACAGTACTTCAAGCCCAGGACATGGGGGGCGGGCGGGGCTCATGAGGCCATAAGGCCAACAAGGCCTCTTTCAGCTGAGGAGCTGGAGAGGGCGGTTCTGGACGGCTCCATAAACGTGCCCATGCAGCTGACAGGAGCACACTACAAGGTCTATCAGCTGATATTTGAGAGGTTCATGGCGTCCCAGATGTCACCGGCCACCCTTGAAAAGGCCGCTGTTAGACTCACCATAGGCAAACTGTCTACAGAGCTCGAGGCGACCCTGAGCGTTGTGAAGGAGGGGTTCACGATAATCAGCAGGCCTAGGCTTGAGACGTGGGTACAGAGGGAGGCAGGGAAGGAGCGTCAGGTGCCAGTCTCTAACGTTAAGCTGTTCAAGGGGAGCCTCGTTCAACTCTTTAGAAGCGGTGACCTTGTCATGTTGATGAGGAAGAGGAACATAGGTCGCCCGAGCACCTACGCCAAGGTGATAGAGGCAAACATGAGGCACGGCTACTTCATAGAGAGCAAGAGGTCCAAGTTCATTATACCGACCAACCTTGGCAAGAAGGTCTACGAGGTCTTGACGTCCTCTCCCTTCGCACCGCTTCTGTCAGAGGACGAAAGTGCTAGGCTTGAGGAGGCCCTTGACAAGATAGAGGCCGGCCAGGAGGACGTTATGAACTTCGTCGCCAAGGTAAAAGACGAGATACTGGAGAAGGTCAGGGAGGCAGGCTTTGAGCTGAAGGCTTCATGAAGATCTCATCTTAAGCCCTCGCTGAGCGACTTAATCAGCTTCTCCAGTTCACCCTCCTTCATTTTCCAGAACCTGCTTCCGTCGGGGAACGTTGAGTCCTCTACCTCCTCCTTGAACCTCTGGATAGCCTTTAGGATCTCGGACGCCAGGTCAACGTATCTCTTAGCGAAGGGGGGCGGGTAGTCGGAGAGCCCCACTATGTCATGGAACACGAGGACCTGCCCATCGCAGTAAGGTCCTGAGCCAATACAGATCGTGGGAATCCCAACTCTCTCGGTTATCAGCTTCGCAACATCGCTTGCCGTGTACTCGATCACTATTGAGAAGGCCCCAGCGTCTGCAATGGCCTCAGCGTCCCTGACCACCTGAAGCGCCTCAGGGGCCGTCTTGCCGACGAGCCTATAGCCGCCGAGAAGCTTGTGCTTCTGTGGCGTCAGGCCGACGTGACCCATCACTGGGACGCCGGCCCTCACAAACAGCCTAACTACGTCAGCGTATTCCTGGCCGCCCTCTATCTTTACGGCGTCCGCGCCAACCCGGAGGAACTCGCCGGCGTTCCTTATCGCCTCAGCCCCTCCCATCTCATAGCTCATGAAGGGCATGTCGGCTACTAGCAGGGCTCTTGGGGAGGCCCTGGCGACGGCCTCGGTGTGTCGGAGCATGGTCTCCATGTCAACCTGAAGGGTGGAAGGGTTCCCTAGGACCGTCATTGAAAGCGAGTCCCCGACGAGGATTATGTCGACACCGGCCTGGTCAACGATCCTGGCAGTGGGATAGTCGTAGGCTGTCACCATTACAATCTTCTTCCCCCCCTTTAGCTGTGCCACCCTTCGCACGGTGACCTTCTCCCTTTCAGCCAACTTGACGCCGCCTCTCCAGCCTCGTAGGCCAGTAGGTTAAGGGCAGCTCTAAAGTTTAGCCCTCTAGATCTCTCCCATACCGCCCTATTGATGTAATCTAGCTCGGTTCTCCTACCTGAGGCAACGTCCTGAACCGTTGAGCTGCAGTTATTGCCTGTCTCCACCGCAGTTCTAAGGGTCGCCTCGACAGGGTCATCGGGAAGCAGCACGCTAAGCCCCTCAGCGACATGACCCGTCTCCAGCGCAATTGACGAGGCGGTCTCCCTTAAGAGAGGGTCTGAGGCGATCACGCCGTTCCTTGACCACGCAAGGAGAGTGAGGGGGTTTATGGCGCTGTTGACAGCAAGCTTAAGCCACCTCTCCCCCTCGAACTCGGCAGGCCTAACGACGTCGACCTGAAGTCCTGACGAGGCCAGCGTTTCGGCGATCGACCTGATGGCGTCCTTGTCGCAATCACCTCTACACCCTAGGACAACCCTCTTTCCTCCTGTATATGTTGCCCTGCACTCTCCCTCCCTCATGGAGCCTATGTAAATGAGGGCGCCGACGGCGGAGCGGTAGGCGTCCTCGATTATCTCAAGGGGTCCAAGCCCGTTCTGGACAGATACAGCTAGCCTTGCGGACATCTTGTGTGAGAGGGCCTGACTTACGGCGTCAGCCACGTCGTAGGCCTTTGTCGCAAATACGAGCACGTCGAGGTCCTTCGGGACAGACTCCAAATCGCAAAGGCTGACCTCGGCGCTCCCAAACCCCCTGAGCTCCGCCTCAATAGGCCTGCAGCCCTGGGTCCTCCTAGTTATCGCGTAGACCTGCGCGCCACCCCTGGCTAGGGCGACCGAGAGCGCCGTGCCTATGGCGCCACAGCCTATGACGGCCGCCCTCAAGCGCTGTCCGAGGTGTTAGACAACGTGTAAGTTAAAATTCCGACGGGCTAGAGCTTCAGGGGAATCGCTATGCAGGGGAAGAGCAGGGTCGTAGTCGAGGACCAGGGAACTGCCGAGGACTACGCACTCAAGGCCATCCTCGAGTTTAATAAGGGGTTCTCTCAGGTAGAGCTTTACGCAACGGAGGACTCGGTATGCAAGCTTGTCGAGACCTACCTCATAGTTAAGGAAAGGATGGGCGAGGCTGTGAGGGTGGCAGCCGCTGACATAGGGACCGCCAGGCCCCGCAATAGGAACGTGAGCTACCTGAGCGTTATCATAGAGAGGCTGGCGTGAGCCACCAACCTTTTTAAGCTAAGTGACTTAATGACGAAGTGGGGGAGACGATGAGCATACAGTTCGCAACCCTCGGGGACCTGAAGAAGGGCAACTACATAGTTATAGACGGGGAGCCCTGCAGGATAGTCGAGATCACCAAGGCCAAGACGGGCAAACATGGGAGCGCCAAGGCTCACGTTGTTGCGATCGGCCTCTTCACAGGCCAGAAGAGGACCCTCGTCGCCCCCACAGACGCCCAGGTTCAGGTTCCAATAATTGAGAAGAGGAACGGACAGGTCCTAGCAGACCTTGGCAATTCAATACAGCTCATGGACCTGGAGACTTATGACACCATCGAGGTCGAGAAGCCTAAGGACGACCCAGAGCTGATGGAAAGGCTAAAGCCCGGCGCGCAGATCGAGTACTGGCTGGTAATGGGGAAGCCAAAAATAATGAGAACTAGGTCAACGGAGGAGGGCTGATCACTTAGCGGTCGCTCGGGTCTCGCTCTTGGACTCGTCCCCTACCAGCTCCTTGTACCTGTTCCTGACGGTGACCTCAGTTACACCGGCGACGTGGGCTATCTCCTTCTGGGTTCTCCTCAGTCCATAGCGTAGTGCTGCGAGGTAGACCGCAGCGGCAGCTAGTCCGCTCGGGTCCTTGCCGGCAGTGACGCCCTTAGCCCTCGCCTCCCTTAGGACCCTGATCGCCTCTACCGCCACGTAGTCAGGGAGGCCAAGGGCGCTGACTATCCTGTTAACGAAGAGCTCGGGCTCGATGACCGGTATGTCAAGGCTTAGATCCCTGACGAGGAGACGGTAGCACCGCGCCACGTCCCTCTTGACGTCGGTGCCCTTTGAGGGTAGGTAGGACGCTATGTCGTCAATGGTGCAGGGGATCTTAAGTATGCGACAGGTAGCGTAAAGAGTGGCGGCGACGACGCTCTCTATGCTCCTCCCCCTAGTTAGGCCCTTCTCCGTCGCGTCCCTGTAGAGCTTGGAAGCGGCCTCCTTCACCTTGTCAGGAAGCTCCATCTTGTTAGCTATGTCGTCAAGAATCTTGAGGGCCTGGTTTATGTTCTTCTCGATGCCTGACAGCGTCCTGCCTAGCCTATAGCTGCGCTGGAGCCTGAGGGCCTCTATCCTCTTGCTTAGCCCCCTTATCCTCTTGCCTGAGCCCTCGTGAAGGCTTCCAAGGTAAACGTCAACCCCAAGGTTTGGCTTAGCCAGGGAGAGGGGGGCTCCCACCCTGGTCCTTCTGGCCTTCTCGTCAGGGGTGTAGGCCCTCCATTCGGCCTCGTCACCTATTACCTGCTCCTCTATGATCTCCCCGGTGTCCAGGCACACTCGGGCGCCCGTGTTGGAGTCGTAGACTATCTTCTCAGGAGGACACTTGACCTTACCGCCTGAAGGCCCCTTCCCAGCGGGGGGCTGGGCCTCTGACATAAGCGTACCCCCCTGATTGCACCCTATATATGCTTCATCTAAAGCTTATAAACCCAGATGAAGATTTTACGACATATCTTTAGCTCGCCTATCATAAGTTTAAAAGGGAGATCCTTCAGGTAAACGGGTTGAAGCGGATGCTGTTAGCCGACTGGCGTACACTCGCGCGCATAATTAGGAGATCTGATGCCGTCCTCGAGGTAGTTGACGCTAGGGACCCTGATGGTACTAGGAGCCGTAGGGCCGAGTCCATTGTAAGGGCTATGGAAAAGGGTCTCCTACTCGTAATAAATAAGATTGACCTGATACCTAGGTCCGTGGTCAAGGAGTGGCTTAGCTATTACGAGGACCTGGGCCTCAGGGCGGTCGCTGTCTCAAGTCTAAGGGGTGAAGGGAAGGGGAAGCTGTTGAAAGCCATGGAGGGACTCACGAGGGAGAAGGGGTCAGCGATGTTCGCAGTGGTAGGGTACCCCAAGACAGGAAAGTCAAGCGTCATAAACCTCCTGAAGGGATACAAGAGCGCACCGATTAGCAAGGTGCCGGGAAGCCACGGCTACACAAGAGGGTACGTATTCTACAGGGTTGCCGAGGGGGTCTACGTTATCGATACTCCTGGGACTATTCCGGTTGGCGGTGATCCCCTGGAGGCAGCAATAAGGGGGAGGAGCCCAGAGGAGATGAGAGACCCTGTCAAGACAGCGGTCATGCTGTTGAAGAGAGCCCTGTCATTGAATCCAGGGGCTGTCATCGAGGCCTATGGGTTAGACGAGACGGATCCCTACGTGATCCTAGGTAGGATAGCGGAGAGGAGGTCATGGTTCTACAGGAGCACCCACGAGCCCAACATAGAGGAGGCGGCCAGGGCCGTGATCAGGGACTACCACATAGGGAGGCTAAGGTTCTACGTGCCTCCTCCTAGGAGAGCTCGACGTACATCTCAAGCGTAGGTATCACGTAGTCAAGGCCTAGCCTGTGGAGGGTGTCCCTGGTCGGGACGCCGTTATGGTCCCATCCCCTGATGTCGTAGTAGTTGTTCAGGAGCTGGTCGTACTTGTCTATCTCGAGCTTTGACCCGGCGAGAGGCCCCTTGGTGAGTGGCCTCTTGAACCACTTCACAGGGGGCGCGTCGTAACCCCTCGACCATCCGCCCTTCTCCCTTATCCAAATGGCCCTTATGAGGGCGTAGGTGCGGTCACCTATGACGTACAGGTCGTCCCAGGTGTACCTGATCCCAGTTGAGTAGTAGAGGAGCAGCGGATAGTGGTCGAGGCTCAGGCCGACCTCAACCCATGGGAGCCTACAGGTGGTGAAGGACTCAAACATGCCCCTTATTCGTTGCAGCTCAACTACCTTCTCCGCCTTCTCCCTGCCGTAGGAGAACCTGTCGTGCTGGACCTCCCAGCTAATGACCCAGGCGTCCTTGTGATGGGCTCCAATTGGGCTCGTCGCGAAGGCAAGGGCCATGCCGGGTGCCGCGTGGCAGTCGTAGGCACTGACGCCAAGTCCCTTTACGTCCATTGAGAGCTCACAGCCCCCAACCTTTTTGCACACGCCCGAGCTTGCCTCTGCCAGCAGGTCACCGAGAGGTGATGACCTCTTCGATATCTGATAGGTCAACTCGGCAAACGACTTTACGTCGCCCCACTCAAGCCGACCTCCGTAGTCCTTTAGCAGTCCTGCCTGGGAAGCCTCCACGGCCCAGCTAAGCGTCGTGCCAAGGCTTTCCGTGTCAACGCCGGCCTGGTCGGCGATCCTGTTGATGAGGGCCACGTCAGCCAGCCTGCCAATGCCGAGGTTGCTGCCAAGCAGGGCCACGTTCTCATAGTCGAGCTCGCTCTTTATGCCAGTGGAGTCAAGCACAACATTGCCGCATTGCATGTTGCAGTTCGGGCAGCCCCTCTGCTCAACCTTCCCTGCCTCCATGGTAAAGCCGTCTATTCCCTTAAACTCGTCGAACACCCCCTCGTTGAAGTTGTAGGCTGGCAGCACGCTAACCTCCTGCGCCCAATCGACGGTTGCCATTGTGCCTTGCCTCATCCAGAACGGATACCCTGGCCTTCCCTTGATTTCGACAAGGGCCTTAGCGGCCTGGACCTTGTAGGACTTCTCATCATACAGGTCAGCGCTTGACGACCCCCTCACGATAACCGCCTTAAGCCTCTTTGACCCCATGACGGCCCCTATGCCGGGCCTGCCGCCGCTCCGGCCCTCCTGGCTTATCACCGTCGCGAACCTTACGAGGTTCTCGCCCGCAGGCCCTATCTCGACAATGCCTGCGAACCTACCGAACCTCTTCCTTAGCCTCTCCTCTGTTGTCCAGGTATCAAGGCCCCAAAGGTCATCAGCTGACTCAAAGTTTACCTTGTTGTTGTCAACCTCAACTATGACGGGCTTCTCAGCAGCGCCTGTGAACACTATCGCGTCAATTCCGACCTTCCTCATCTCGTTAGCCATGTAGGTGCCCATGTTGCCGTCCCCGTACCCGCCCGTAAGGGGGCTCTTGGCAGCGACCTGAAGCTTGCCAGTGCTGGGGCCCGGGAGCCCTGTCAACGGACCGATTGCCATGATGAGCAGGTTCTCGGGGCCAAGGGGGTCAGCGCCTGCTGGTAGGTACTCCCACAGTATCCTCGCGGCCAGCCCCCTGCCACCCACGTACATCAGCGCCCACTCAGCTGGGTAGCTGACGAACTTCCATTCCTTCCTCGCTAGGTCGACCCACAGCAGCCTTCCACTCCATCCCTTCAAGCAGTTTACCCTCATCCAGGGGCTGCTTTTAGAAAATTAAAGCTGGCATTCGGGTCCCAATACAGTCTATGTGAATAATAGGCCTGGGGTACCAGGGGCTATTCGCAGAGGGTGCTCGAGAGTGTCTCAATACAGGGCTGACCTGTCCGAGTTCCTGAGGAACTTGGACAGGTGGATAGCCATGCAACAGAGCGTGCTCCAGACCTTTAGGGAGAGCGAGCAGAGGGTTGCCCAGTCAGACAGGCTCGAGATGATCGTCAACACAAGGCTTGCCTTCAGTCACATGATGAGGACTCTCAAGGCCTTTGACGACTGGCTTCAGGACCCATTCATAACCACGAACGCTCCTAAAGACCTCCTCGTGGAAGTGTGGCAGAGGACCGTCAAGATACTTGAGGAGCTGCTTGAGCTCGACATCGAGCACACAACCAGCATGAGGAACACCCTAGAGGCGTACTCAAAGCAAGGGAAGCTCAACCCGATACTCACGCGGCTGAGGGAGATAGGGTCAACTCTGGCCAGCGAACAGGAGAGAGGGCCAAGGGGAGGCACAACGATATCCTTCTGAGGCCAAACCTTTTTAAATCCTTAAACGGTCAACGTCCTCGGTGAGCGGTTTGTCTTCGGCAGCGCCAGAGAAGAGGCAACCCCCGAGGCAGCAACCCAAGGGGCAGGCTAGGGCAGGCGCCCCTGTGCTTGAGGTGACCCCGGACCTCGTTAACAGGGCCAAGAGGGAGGTAGCCAAGATGAAGCACGTGACGCCCTATAGGCTGTCCAACGTGTTCGGCGTAAAGATCTCAGTTGCAAGAAGGCTCCTCAGGGAGCTCATCAGACAGGGAGTGGTTGAGCAGAGGATAAAGAACAGACGCATTCTAGTGGCCGCGCCGAGACAGCAGCCCTGAGCTCAAAGGTCGCAGGTCGGGCAGCCGCCAGCGTACTCCTCGCTCACCGTGACGACCCTTGAATCCCCGGCGTTGATGACGCCGGGGACCAGCTTCGCCTTTACCCTTATACCCATGGTCGGAGGCTCACGTATAAGCTGGTCAAGGTCTGCCGTGACCTGCATGACCTGGACCCCTTTGCTCCTGTCTCTGAACACCGTTATCCCCTTGCACTTTAGCTTCCAGGCCTCAATGAAGACGCTCTTAATGTCGTCAGGGGTGACGTCATGTCTCATGTTGACTGTCTTGCTGACAGCGTTATCGACCCACCTCTGGAAGGCAGCCTGCATCCTTACATGCCACCTCCAGTCTATGTCAAGCGCGGTCGCGAGGACCCTCTGTACACCCTGGGGCACCCAGCTCAGGCCCCTCACGGAGCCCCCATGCCTCACGACCTCCTTTATTCTATCGGCGGTGAGGTTACCTGCCTTGAGCATCCAGTCCCTCAGGAACCTGTTTACCTCCACCCAAGAGAAGAGGCTGCTCTGCCTCACGTAGATCAGAGAATAGAAGGGCTCCACGCTGCTGCTCGCGTTCGCAATTATGCTTATGCTGCCCGTGGGCGCAATGGTGGTCACCGTTGCGTTCCTAGTACCCTCTTTCATGCTTTGCCTGACCTTCTCCCAGTCCAGCCTTGGCCTCGACTCAACTATCTTCAACACGCCCTCAGAGGCCTTGTGCTCATCGTAGATCATTGAGGCGGAAGCCTGCGGCTCGAAGTTGAACCTACCCTCCCTGTGGATACTGCCTGGGAACTCAGGGTATGACCCCCTTTCCGAGGCAAGCCGGTTGCTCTCGTCGCGGGCCACATAGGCTATGAACTCCATCAGCCTGTCGGCGAGGAGCAGCGCGGATTCATCATCATAAGGTATGTTGAGCTCCGTCAGCATGTCAGCCCAGCCCATAACCCCGAGACCTATCTTCCTCGTCCTCTTTACGGCTTTCTCAATCTCTGGCCTCGGGTACCAGGAGGCCTCAATAACATCGTCGAGGAAGCGCACTGCGACCCTGACGTCGTGCTCGAGCTGCTCCCAGTCTATCGCGCTGTTGACAACGTACTTTCCGAGGTTTATGGAGCCCAGGTTGCACGCCTCCCAGCTGAGGAGTGGGGTCTCGCCGCATGGGTTAGTTGTCCTTATCCTGCCTAGCCTGGGCGTTGGGT
>JBMFIT010000010.1:0-30285 GCA_049974445.1 Acidilobus sp. | reverse complement strand
ATCAACTCCCATGCCACCTCAGCTAAGAGGCAGAGGAAGACGTCAGTGCTGACAATTGACGGGGAGAGTTATGAGGTCGGTGACGGCATGGTTATAATTGCGGCAATAACAAGTTGCACTAACACCAGCAACCCAACCAACCTGATAGCTGCTGGCCTGCTGGCCAGAAACGCTGTCCAGCGCGGCCTCAGGTCGAGGCCATGGGTCAAGACAAGCAACGCGCCGGGCAGCAGGGTAGTGACCGAGTACCTCACAAGGCTTGGGCTCATGCCATATCTCGAGGCGCTGGGCTTCCACGTGACAGGCTACGGGTGTACCGTCT
Organism: Acidilobus sp.; assembly: GCA_049974445.1. GTDB lineage: Archaea > Thermoproteota > Thermoprotei_A > Sulfolobales > Acidilobaceae > Acidilobus. The sequence continues at coordinate 29,963 of JBMFIT010000010.1, read as the reverse complement.
GCATAGGCAACACTGGCCCCCTCAGGAAAGAGGTCGAGAACTTCGTAAGGAAGGAGGGTGTCTATACAGCCGCCGTCCTGAGCGGCAATAGGAACTTCGAGGGCAGGATACATCCGCTCGCTACAGGGGCCTTCCTTGCCTCGCCGCCACTCGTGGTTGCGTACGCCATCGCTGGCAGGATCGACATAGACTTCGACAAGGAGCCGCTCGGCTACGACCCCAATGGGGAGCCTGTCTACCTCAGGGACGTATGGCCGAGCCCAGACGAGGTCAGGAAGTACGTTGAGACAGCCCTTGACCCGAAGGAGTTCCAAACGAAGTACGGTGACTTGTTTGAGGGGACGGAGGAGTGGGTAAACCTTGAAGCCCCTTCCACGGCTACGTTCCCATGGGACCCCAAGAGCACGTACCTCAAGAGGCCGCCATTCTTCGAGAGCATAAGTGAGCAGCCAGAGCCCCTGAGGGACATACTGGGGGCCAGGGTTCTGGTATACGCCCCTGACAGGATAAGCACCGACCACATAAGCCCCGCCGGGGCTATAAGCCCAGGCTCCAAGGCCGGCCAGTACCTACAGAGCCTCGGCGTGCCACCCGAGGAGCTCAACACCTGCGGTAGCAGGAGGGGAAACTACGAGGTCATGATGAGGTGCACCTTTGACAACCCTAGGTTCAAGAACCTGCTAGTGCCTGACAGGCAGGGTGGCTGGACCATCTACTGGCCTACCAAAGAGGTCATGCACATCTTCGATGCTGCCATGAAGTACAGGGACTCAGGAACGCCCGTTATTGTGCTGGGCAGGAGCAACTACGGCGTCGGGAGCAGCAGGGACTGGGCAGCAAAGGGGCCGTACCTGCTAGGCGTCAAGGCTGTGATAGCCAAGAGCTTTGAGAGGATTCACAGGAGTAACCTCGTCGGGATGGGGGTAATACCGATGGAGTTTCTCCCTGGCCAGGGCCCAGAGGAGCTCGGCCTTGATGGCAGTGAGACCTATGACATATTTGGGCTCACTGACCTGACGCCTGGCAAGGTCTTAAAGGTAAGGGCAACCAAGCCTGACGGCCATGCCATAGAGTTCAACGTCAGGGCGAGAGTCGACACGCCTATAGAGGTCGAGTACGTAAGGCATGGAGGAATACTTCACTACATGCTGAGGAGGCTTGCCGAGGAGGCTAGGTCCTCTAAGAGGGCCTAGCCCTCTCTTGCCTAGGGCTAGTACTCGCTCAAGGTCCCCTCCTTTCTTGCCCTGTCAAAGCCTAGCCTGTAGACAATCACTCCCACTGGAAGGAGGACTACGTCGTATACTAGGAGGCCAAGCTCGTAGGCGGCCAACCGGACTACTCCGTAGCCCTCAAGCACTGACAGCCTCAGGGCCTCGAGGGCTATTGTGAGCGGCACCGAGTAGCTGACGAGCCTCACCCAGTAAGGAAGAACCGTGACCGGAAACACAGTCCCGGCAATGAGCTGCGTTATTACGCTGAAGAAGAACGCTATCGGGTTGCCCTGCTTTGTTATCATTACAATGCCCCCTGCTAGCATGCTTAGGCCAAGGGTCGCTATGAGAAGCTCAAGGGTAACAAGGACTGCCGACGTCGTGCCAGAGGCAGCATACCTGACCCCGAGAGCGTATCCTATTGTCAGCGTTACGGCCATGCTCATGGAGTTCATGAGGAACCCCCACAGGGACGAATAGACGAGCATCCCCAGCACACCACTCTGAGTCATTAGGTAGTACTCAATGGTCCCCATTAGCTGCTCGTTCCTGAGCCTCTGGCTTATCGTTGTAACGACCGAAGATACGTAGCCCTGGAAGGCAAGCCCTATCACGATAAATGGAGTGTAGGCCTGAGGGGCTAGCCCCATCCCCCTCACGATCCTTGCCCCAAGGGCTGTGCCTGTGAAGTAGTACGTGAAGACTGGCAGGACCCAGCTGAAGACGTTAAGGACAATCTGGGTCCTGTAGGTAGTCCATACCTTGAGGCCCCTCAGGAAGACGTAGGCATAGGCCCTGGCAGCTAGCACGGATATCCTGTACCTCAGTAAGCCTAGGCCCCTCCCCTCGCCCAACCTCTCCACCTCGACCTGGACCTGAAGTCAATATCCATGATCTCCTCTCCAACGAGGAAGGCGTAAACGTCCTCAAGCGTTGGCTCATATGACCCAAGGACGGTCCCTGAGCCATTTAGAAACTCCATGGCCTCCTCAGGCACCCTAAGCCTTGCCCTCTCGCCCCTGATAAAGACAACGTACCTCATGAGCTCTTTGGGAACTGTATCGGCCCTGTAGTCAACCTCGATGACCCTTCCCACCTTTCTCTTGAGAAGGTCTGACGTACCCTCGGCTACGATCCTTCCGCCCTTTATCACATATATGTAGTCGGCTAGACCCTCTACCTCGCCCATGTAATGACTTGTGAATAGCACTGCCTTGCCCCTTGAGACCACTCTGACGAGGGATCTGAACTCTCTCGCTGATACGGGGTCGAGGCCCAGGGTCGGCTCGTCGAGGAGGAGGACTGGAGGGTCGTGAATGAGCGCCCTCGCCAGGGCTAGCCTCCTCTGCATTCCGAGGCTGTACTTCATATACTGTACATTTGCCCACCTGCTGAGGCCCACGAGCTGGAGCAGCTCCCTTGCCTTAGCCTTCACCTCAGACAAGCCCATATCATATAAGCTGCCGAAGAAAACAAGGTTCTCGTAGCCGGTGAGCCTGTAATAGAACAGCCTTTCCCCTGTGAGCACGAGGCCCAGGTTTCTTCTGACCCCCTTTTCCTCGCGAGTAACGTCATAACCCATCACGTAGGCCTTACCGGAGGTGGGCATGAGAAGCGTGGCAAGTATCTTTATGAGCGTCGTCTTGCCGGCCCCGTTAGGGCCAACCAGCGCCACAGCAGCGCCCCGTCGAACCCTGAGGTTCACTCCGTTGAGAGCCTTGACTACAAGGTCCTTGACCCTGAATATCCTTGTGAGGTCCGCAGTCTCTACGGCCTCCATCCCTCTCCCTTTTAAGTTCCCGATATATCGACTTCAGGTCCAGTCTTAAGCTTGTCTGTCCGCCCGGATCAGCGCCTGACAGAGCACAAGGAGCCTTGAGGCAACCTTGGCAATCTGGAAGCTTCCCCTCGGTATAAGACCCTCCGCCCTGAGCCCCTCCAGCACGCGCCCTAGCTCATCAGGCCTCAGACCGAGGGCCTGAGCACTCGACATGAAGTCATCAGAGGAGGCTATAGCCTTCAGGACTCTCCCTTGTTCGTCGTTTAGGTTGCCACAGAACGAGAGAGGCCTCGTGACCTTCTCTAAGGCTTCTTCCACGGCACCCTCGACTAGCTCGAAAAGCTCGTCCGGCTGTACGTAGAGCTGGTCGGAGAGCGTTACGACCTGAACCCCTAGCCTCCTTGCGACCACGACGGCGGACTCGTCTGAGAAGCCCCTCGCCACCAGGAGGGGCTTCATGCCCGTTAGCACGGAGTTCACATAGGCCTGCCGTATTGAGGAGACGTCAACGTAACCCGCCTTGACCTCAACCGCGTGTCTCACGCCGTCCTTCTCAGCAACCATATCTATGTCTGAGACCTCAACGCCGTCAACGATTACCTTCATTCTCCTCTCTACGACCCTGAAGCCAAGCCCCTCTAGGAACCTGCTTGCTATCTCCTCGCTTTCCCTCAGGGCTCCCCCCATATGGCCGCCCAACTGCGCAGGATCTTGAACGCCTTAACTTATTTATGTTGTATGCTCGACCTATGGACGGGCGCCCTCATGGCACTTCAGGGCAAGTTTGACGTGGTCTTCATAGGGGGCGGTGGGGCTTCATACCCAGGTGCCTTTGAGCTTGCCAAAAGGGGGATGAGGGTTCTTCTGGTTGATGATAGGGGCCTGCTCGGGGGCGTCTGCACCTACGCCGGCTGTGTCCCATCTAAGGCCCTCCGAAGGTGGGGCTTAGCCATCAGGGACGCAGAGGTTAGGGCCTCGGTGAAGGTTGATCCTGACGAGGTATGGAGGAAGGCGATTGAGGCAAAGGACAAGGTCCAGTCTGAGGTCTTCAAACAGCTTGGCTGGCTTGCGGAGCAGCTCCACGATAACCTAGAGCTCGTGAGGGGCTGGGCCGTGGTCAGGGATGGGAGGGCGGTCTCGGTAAAGACCGAGGATGGCGAAAGAACCGTCGAGACCAGGTTCATACACATCGGTGCGGGCTCAGTCAACGTCATACCTGGTATACCTGGCAAGGAGCTGGCCATGACGAGCGATAACCTTTACGGCTACCTTAGCACACCCAGGCAGTTGCCAGGGTCGATAGCAATCGTGGGAGCGGGCTACGTGGGCGTTGAGACCGCCTACGTCCTCTCTATGTACAAGGTTAAGGTGACCCTTGTCGAGATGATGAGCAGGCCCCTCCCCAATATGCCCCTTGACGTCTCAAGGTCCGTCCTTAGGGGCCTACAGAGGATGGGGGTTGAGATCCACCTAGGTGTAAAGGCGTCCTCGATAGATAGGAGGGGAGGGGCAAAGGTCCTGAGAGTCATTAAGGACGACGGAACCGCGTTAGAGGTTGAGGCCGACGAGGTCATGTTAGCTGTCGGGAGGAGGCCAAGGCTTGAAGGTTATGGGCTTGAGTCCCTCGCCTCAAGCGGCCTCGAGTACACTAAGGAGGGCGTCAAGGTTAACGAGTACATGAGGACGTCAGTGCCCAACGTTTACGCTGCTGGGGATGTGACGGGCGGAGCCATGCTCTACCACGCTGCTGTCTTGGGGAGCCTAGTAGCGTCCAGGAACATCGCTGCAGGCCAGGATGTCCACAGGTTCGACCTCCACCTCATCCCAAGGGTAGTCTTCACCTACCCTGAGGCCGGATACTTAGGCTACACGGAGGACGAGCTGAGTAGGATGGGCATCAGGTATGGTGTCGTAAGGTATAGCATGAAGGCTAACTCCTCCTCCCTGATCGAGGGACATGCTGACTCCTGGGTGAAGGTCCTGGTGGAGAGGGGGACTGGAAGCGTCCTTGGGGTCGAGGCCTACGCACCTGAGGCTCCATCAATACTGACTGCCTTTGCCATATCCATGAGAGGCGGGCTTAGGGCTGAGGACCTCTACTGGACGGCGGCGCCGCACCCAACCCCTATGGAGGTGGTCGGGGAGGCCTTTAGGCTATCAGAACTGTTGAGTTAGGGCTTGTACGCGTTCCTAGCTATGGGGTCGGGCGGGTTCATGGCTATAGAGGCGGCTCCATAGAGGACCTGGTCGTCCTCGAACGAGCACCTTTCTATCCTCGGGATGCCAAAGACCCCGGCATACCTCTCAAGGTGCCTGAGGACGCCAGGCCTTATCAGGTCCTCGTTGTATAGGTATATGCTCCCCCCTATGAATATCACCTCAGGGTCGTACGCAGCGATTATTGTCATGATCCCGGCCGCGTGCACTCTGTTCAGGTAGTCAACTACGTGGTTGGCAAACTTGTCGCCCTGCCTCGCCATTGAGTATAGGATCTCCGGTGTGAGGGACCCCTGAATCGCCTGCCTGTGGGCCTCTGTAGGCTCCCCCGTCCATCCCTCTGCTAGCCTCTGGGCAACCCTCGGTATGTTCTTTCCTCCTACAAACACCTCCCAGTGGCCCCGCCCGCCGCAGCCGCAGGGGAGATCAGATTCGAAGTTCACAACTGCATGTCCTAACTCATGGGCGTTGCCCCGCCTGCCGACGAGGAGGTTTCCATCAACTACGGCGCCCACTCCCAGCCCTGTGCTCATAGTGATGTAGGCTAGGTCGCTGGTCTCCTTCCCCTTACCTAGGACCTTCTCCGCCCAGACGCCGGCCATTGCGTCGTTCGCGAGATAGACCATTCGCCTGAACTCCTCACCGATAGCGTCCCTGAGCTCTACGTTGCCATACCCCAGGTTAGGTGACCAGAGGAGCAGCCCCTTCCTTAGGTCAAGGGGACCTATTGACGCTACGCCTATAGCCTCGAACTCGTAACTGGGAGCGACCCTCTTGATGAGGCCTATGATAGAGTTGATCAAGTCGCCGCCTGAGGTTCGCGGCGTGTGAGCCTTCTCTAACCTAATGATGTTACCCCCTGAGAAGAGGGCGACCCGGAGGTTTGTGGCCCCCACGTCAACCGCTATTGCCCTCATGCCTTTGACACCCATCTCACGCAGCCTTACAGGTAAGTTGGGTGCCCGCGACATATTTTTAAAGGTCCTCTGTTTACGCCCGTAGGGATTCCAGTGCCAAGGGTTCCAACGAAGATCGTTTCCTGGGACGAGGTTGTAGAGTGGAGCATAGGGCTCGGCAAGAAGATCGAGGGCTCTGGCTGGACGCCAGACATGGTGGTCGCGGTCGCAAGAGGCGGGTACGTACCGGCGAGGCTACTATGTGACTACCTAGGGATAGCTGACCTCGTGAGCCTTCAGAGCCAGCACTGGGTAGAGGCGGCGAAGATGGCCCAGAAGGCCATTATCAGGAACCCGTACTCAATAGATGCAAAAGGGCTCAGAGTCCTCATAGTCGATGATATTGTTGACACAGGTGATACGCTGGCCCTGGCCAGGGACTTTATAAGGGCCGAGTGGAAGCCTGAGGAGGTCAGGACCGCCGCCCTCCAGTGGATAAGCCCGGTCGCCAAGTTCAAGCCGGACTACTATTACATTGAGGTCAAGGAGTGGGTCTGGTTCCAGTACCCGTGGACTAGGCTTGAGGACCTCATCCAGTTCATAGAGAGGGTGTTTAGGGAGGACGAGAGGGCCCACCAAGGCCTGAGCGAGGACGAGCTCAGAAAGCTCTTTACAGAGTGGTACGGCGTCACCCCCGAGGACTTCGGTCTATACTGGAGGCTCGCCATAGGGAGGCTCGTGGAAAGAGGGCAGCTGGAGACAAGGGATGGAAGGCTCAAGCTCGTAAAGGGTTAATTCAGCTCGGCCTCAAGTCAGCTGCTCAGAGGAGCTGCCTGACCTTAACGACCGCCGTACTCCTGTCCTGGGACCAGGAAAGCTCTACGACTAAGGAACCTGGGCCCATGAGGCCCCTGTCCCTCAGCTCATGCTCCGTCTGCTCAAGGCCCTTCAGCTCGTCTAGGCCTCCATCAATGACAACAGCGTTAATACCCCACAGCGTATTTAGGGCCCTCGCCAGCTTCGTGCCGGGAACCCCGACATAGACAGGGCTCTGTGGCCTGAAGGCGGTTAGGAGCCTGGCAGCGTCGTAGTCAGCCGCATACGCAACTATAGAGGCCCCGACGCTTTCCGCTAACTCTACGACGCCCCTTGATATCCTTGCCTCATGGCTTACTACGCCTGGCTCCACTCTCCTCGGCCTCACGTTCTTGTTGGCCTCCTCAATTACCCTGCTGAGCCATGACACGACCTCGACGGGATACTTGCCTATTGAGGTCTCTGACGTGACCAGGAAGCCGTCAACCCCCTCCTCGATACCCGCGTACACGTCCGAGATCTCGCCCCTCGTTGGCAAAGGCCTCTCTATCATACTCATGAAGATCTCGGTTGCAAGTATGACAGGCTTCAACCTCCTCCTCGCGGCCTCTATGATCCTCCTCTGTATGATTGGTATGTCCTCAAGCGGGAAGTGCATGCCCAGATCCCCCCTCGCGACCACTACACCATCAACGACGTCAAGGATTTCGTCTATGTTCTTCACGCCACTGGGTGTCTCAATCTTAGCCAATACCTTTACGTCCTTCACGCCGGCCTCCTTGAGAGCCCTCCTGATAACGTCCACGTGCCTAGCGCTCCTGACGAAGCTGGCCATCACGTAGTCGAACTCCTTGGACGCTATGAACTGCATGTCCTTGAGGTCCTTATCAGTCACGGGCGGCAGGTCAAACTCCTTGCCTGCGACTACTACCCCCTTCCTGGGCTCAAGCCTGGTACCTGACATGACCCTGAGAGTCGCTGAGTCCCTCTCTACGTCCTCAACGGACAGCACTACCTTGCCGTCATCGATGAGGACCCTGTCACCCCTCTCAGCGGTGTTAAAGAACGCCCTGTTATCAACGGGTACGCCGTCTCCTTCCGTGTCCTTGTACTTGAACCTGACGGAATCCCCGGACTTTACATCAAGGCCCTGGAAGTTGCCAAGCCTTATCCGAGGGCCCTCGAGGTCAGCTACCAGCGCTACTGGAACCCCGAGCTCCTTTGAAGCCTTCCCTACCATGTCGACGAATGAGGTCCACTGGTCCACGTCGCCGTGGCTCATGTTGATCCTGAACCCGTCGGCGCCGGCAGCCACCATCTTCCTGACTACAGCGTAGTCCGTCGTCGAGGGGCCCATTGTGACTAGTATCTTCGCAAGCCTCATCAAGGCCTGTCCCGGTGTCTCTAGGGGGGCCCAGGTAAATACGCCAATTAGGCGCCGGTGATCCCTGCCTCCCGCAGCCTCCTTAGGATTATCTGGGACTCCTCGAACTCCTCAGCCGCCCTTCTGACCTCGTCATATGATATCCTCAGCCTGCCCCTCTTGACGAGCTCAGCGACTCGCTTCAGGCCCCCTAGGTCCTCCTCTCTCCCCGCCCTCCCCTTCAGGGCCAGGTACTCCTCGGGTTTGATGACCTTGATCTTCACGCCCTCTACGTCAACCCTCTTCGCATCTCTCACGAACGTCTCCGGGACGTAGAAGTCGTAGAGGTTGTCATAGAACTCCACAGGCACCTCCAGGTCCTCTACAAGCACTGTTATCCTTGGCGTGCCTAGCCACGTCTGGCCGAAATGCCAGGTGTTCAACTCGGCGACACGGGCGTATAACGCCTCGGCCCCAATAGCGCTCGGCGATTCAGCGAAGAGGTCGATGTCCTCACCCATATCGTCAAGCCCTGCGGCTATGCTTATCACAGTGCTGCCTATGACCGTGAACTTGAGGCCATTTTCTAGCAGGGCCCTCATCGCGACGGCGAAAGCCTTCCTGCTTACCACGGCTCCCTGGCGACGGTGAGAGGGAAGGCTAAAAGGGTCACCTGCTGACCTTTTGCTCTATAAGGCTTACAAGCTCCTTGACGTCTGGCCTCTCGAAGAGTTTCCTAGGTCCCTCCAGGAAATTGACAAGAGCGTCAGCCGTGGCCTCCTTTAGGTCAGCAGGGTGAAGCTTTCCCTGCAAGTAGGCGGCCTCAAGCTCCATGTAGGAACTGAAGTCTACGGGACCGCCGTACTTCTGTGGCCTGTCGACGTGAAGCACGAAGCCCGGCCTGGCAAAAAGTATGTATTTGTTAATTTCCATGACTGGGTTGAAATCAACCTGCCTTGGTGGGCAGTACGCGGCCCTTATTTTCCTCCTTACCTCGTCCTCTGAGTCGCTCAGGAATACCGCGTCATAGGCCTTGGACTTTGACATCTTGAAGGCAGCCACTTCGTCGTCCTTCTCAGCTCCCTCCACCCTCCTCCCGCCGCTCAACCCAGTCAGGATTGGGGTATGGAGCGCTATCACCTTCTTTCGGCCCATCCTCTCAGCTACCTCCCTCTGAAGGACGTGCGCTTTCCTCTGGTCAAGGCCTCCAAGGGCTATGTCGAGGTCCATGTACACGATGTCAGAGACCTGCATAGCAGGGTAGATAAGCTTTGACGTGTCTATCTCGGCCTCATCGTATGCCCTCCCCATTATGGTCAGGGCCCTCCTCATTCTCGCAAGCGTCGTGAGCTTCATCACCTTAATTACGAGGGCCCAGTAGTCCTTGTCTGACGCAAGCCTCTCGGCGTCCACGAACTCGACCCTGTCAATATCAACGCCCACTGATCTCATGATCTCCCTCATTAGCCACGCGGCCTTCCTTATCAGGTCTATGTCACCACCAAGCTTGTCATTTATCATGGCGTGCCAGGTTGCCTCAAGAACCTTGAACATTACGCCAGCCTGGACCAAGTCCTTGACCTTGCCCATCCATATGAGGTGGCCTATGTGCACCAGACCGCTCGGCTCATATCCTATGTAACCGGTCAGCCGTGACTGGGAGGCCAGCTTCCCCCTGAGCTCCTCCTCCGTGATTATCTCGACCAGGTTCCTTGTCACTAACGAGAGCCTTTCGTCCAGGTCCATCCCTGGGCCTAGGTCAGCTACTGAGTTGGCAAATATTAGGCTAGCGGTCGATGGACCTTAAGGTATCCTTGCCCTCTGGAACTTCACGTCGGCGTTCATGGGCTTCGTCGCGTCGATTCCTACCTTGCTGGTCGTGCCGTCCTCCACGGAGCTGGGGTCTAACGTCGACCCTCTGGCCCTCGTAATCACGACAAGGCCCCTGTCAGCCTGAAACCTCGTAGCTATTGCCCACTCGACTTGATAGGGGTCATCAACGTCTATGTCATCATCGACAACAACAGCGTGCTTAAGGCTGGGGTGGGCCGCGAAGGCCGCCATGATAGCGTTCTTGGGGTCACCATCGTGAGATTTCCTTATAGATATAACCGCGTGGAGCCAGTGCCCGCTCGCGGGCGTGAGTCTGACCGCCACGACCTCAGGCACGACCTTTGACACGGCGTCCCATATGCTAGCCTCCCTTGGGAATCCCATCAGGAGGCCGTGCTCGTGCCCGCCCGGAAGTATTACGTGAGCCAGCCCGTCAGGGTCTATGAGTACACGCCTTACCTCGAGGATGGGCTGCTTCCTAACTCTGTCATAGCCTCCCATGGCCTCAACAAAGGGACCCTCGTCAACCTGCTCGCCTGTTAGGAAACCCTCCACTACTACAGCCGAGCCTAGCGGGACCGGGTTCCCGTGAAGTGGGCTCCTGAAGACCTCAAGGCCACCGAGCAGCGATGAGGAGACCTCTATCTCGAAGATCCCAAGGGGTGGGGATGAGGCGGCCGCCAGAAGAACTGCCGGGTGGACGCCTATAATCACGGTGACCGGGAGGTCCTGTCCCACTGAGCGTGCCTGTTGGTAGAGGTACCAGAGGTGCCTGGGCACGAGCCTTACGGCGCCTCTCCTCTCATCTATTACCATGGTCCTGTGTATGCTGGCGTTGCAGACGCCCCGATAGCAGGCTATGAACACGCCGCTCGTGATGTAATATCCTCCATCCAGCTCATAGAACTTTACCGCGGGGAGCGAGAGAAGCCCCCTGCTAGCCTCCCGCAGCGCCGGCGCGCCTACTTCCGCTAACCTGGCTGGTGACATCATAGCAGTGAGGAGCCTCCTGTAGGAATCCCTTAGGTCCTGGACACCTAGTGCTTTCATCAGCTTCTGCCTCGTGTCAGCCACGTTTCCAACGGCTTCAACCTCAGAACCAGCTACGGAGAACTTCAGCGCGCGCTTGCCACCCTGCGACCTCAGAAGGACCCTGGCCGGCTCGTACTCCCTGGACAGCAACCCAGCCTCGTCGTAGCCTATCTCCTCAACGAACTCCCTCAGTGAGACCCTCAAGCCTGACCCAACCGCCCTAGGAGGTCATCGTTTTATATTGTTAACATCCGCCCTCAGGGCCAGGGCGACCGCGGCCCTCGCGTTTCTGTCCTTGATCCTTACCGGCAGGATCTCGCCAGCGCCCGTGGTCCCCATCTCATCAGCTACCCTGAACGCTATCCCGACCCTAGCGAGGCCTGACGCGAGATTCTCCCAGCCGCTGCCAGAGCCGAGGACTACGTCGTACCTACAAGCCGGGACCAATCTAACCAGCCTCTCAACCACGCTAACTACGAGGTCGCATGGAAGAGACTCGGCCTCGACTACGAGGCCATCAGCGACAGCGCCGACCCCACATGACCTGAGCCCAGGGTCAACGCCGACCTTTAGGGTTGAAAACGCCCCCCTCGGAAACGCCAGGGCAAGCATGAGGGACCTAAGGGGGTCCGGGTCGAATATGGCTGGGCCCTCCGCGCTCTCTCTCACCGTCTTGGCCTCAGGGGATCCCGGCACCGGCGCCACTGCGACGTCCCACCTCGAGGAGGGGTCAAATGTGATGTGAATGCCCTGCGGGCGAAGCAGGGGAAGCCTCCTCTTCAGCTCCCTGATGCCCTCTGGGTCACCTCTTAGCCAGAGGATCCTCCTGGCGACCCGCCGAACACCCGCCAACAGCCTCCCAGGTGAGGATAATAAGCGTCAGGCAAGTGGTGGGGCCGCCGGGATTTGAACCCGGGACCACGAGGGCCCAAGCCTCGCATCCTACCAGGCTGGACTACGGCCCCACGCGCCTCCCGCCTGGGCTGTTATTTTTCCTTGCGCGGCGCACGCCGCCGCATGTACACTCCATGTTAACCCCCCAATACACCATCAAATAATGTCATCAAAAAGCGATGTCTTTTTAAGCTTTGGACGACCACAATACCCTGAGCACAGCGGGTGAGAACGTGTCCAGCAACCTACAGCTAGTAAAGGAGTGGATCATCACCAGGAAGCCCGCCAGAGTCGAGGTCGGCCTCTTCGAGCTACCCGACGGCAAGAGGAGGGTCATGAGCCTCAAGAAGGGCCAGGAAGCAGGCTACAAGCTCGTAAAGTCCTGGACTCTCGCTCCCAAGCACGTCAAGGCCCTGAAGGCCCAGCTCTTCAAGGACCCGTCAAGCGGCAAGTACGTTAGGAAGATAGTCCCTGCCTGAAGCAGCTAATTTGAATTTAAAAAAATTCTTTTTTTATCTTATTTATTTTAATCATCAGGTGAACCTTTTAATAAGCGGTAGGAAGCCTACGTCAACTAGTTACCCCGTTAGCCGAAAGAGCAGGTTTAGGCATGGCGCCGGGGGTGGGATTTGAACCCACGCACCCTTACGGGTAACGGGTCTCGAGCCCGTCGCCTTGGACCGCTCGGCCACCCCGGCGCCTGTTATGATTAGTTCATTTAGCCCCTTTTTACCTTGCTTGGGCTGAGGAAGAGCCAACCGAAGCGGTCGGGCCCTGATAAGGCTTGAGCTCTCGCTTTCCCTGGATGTCGTCCAGGAGGTTCCGAACTAACCTTTTATCCTTCTGCCTAAACACCGACTCATGGCTGACGTAGGCCAGCGCTCACAAGAAAGAGGCTAAAGGAGGGTGAAGTGCGTTGAAGTACCTCATACGTGCTTCGTTCGAAGTTGATGGTAGGGTTGAGAAGCATGACATCATAGGCGCGATCTTCGGCCAGACCGAGGGCCTCCTCAGCTCGGAGTTCAACCTGGAGGAGCTACAAAACAAGGACAAGATAGGGAGGGTGCACCTGGACCTTCGATACCAGGGCACTAAGACCACGGGCCAGGTTCAGATCCCAAGCAACCTGGACAGGGTCGAGACGGTCCTGCTCGCTGCCATGCTGGAAACCGTTGACAGAGTTGGCCCTTACTCTGCGAGGATAACGGTAGACAGCATTGAGGACCTAAGGGCGGAGAAGCTCAAGTGGATCGTCCAGAGGGCCCGTGAGCTGCTCCAGCAGGTAAAGGAGCAGGAGCCCGACCTTAAGGAAATCATCAGGCAGGTCGCGCAGAAGGGTGAGGCCCCACTCAAGGTGATCGAGTACGGGGAGGACAAACTTCCAGCGGGGCCAGACGTTGAGAAGTCAGACACCCTTATAGTCGTAGAGGGCAGGGCAGACGTAATTAACCTACTCAGGTATGGCTACTCAAACGTAATCGCCCTCGGAGGGGCCAAGGAAAGGGTCCCAAAGACCATACAGGAGCTCGCCAGCAACAAGAAGGTGATTCTCTTCGTGGACGGTGACAGAGGGGGAGAGCTCATAATAAGGAACGTGCTCAACCAGATGCACGTTGATTACGTTGCGAGGGCCCCAAAGGGAATGGAGGTCGAGCAGCTCACCGGCAAGGAAATAGCTAGGGCCCTCGCACAGATGGCCCCAGCCGAGGAGGTCGCTAAGCAGCTACTGAAGGAACAGCCGGCCCAGAAGCCTGCTGAGGCGCAGCAGCCCCCCGCCGAGGCCCTGCAGCCTCAGCCTGAGGCTGTCCCGCAACAGCAGCCCATTGCTCAGCCGCAGCCGGAGCAGCAGCCCGCTCCCTCGCAGGCGCCTGCCGCCCCATCCGAGGCAGTCCAGGCCACGGCTCCCCCTCAACCTCAGCAGGGTATCCAGGTCCCGACGTCGTTGATCATGCCTAAGCAGGTCCTTGAGGGAATAAAGGAGCTCAAGGGCACGCTTGAGGCCATAGCCTACGACAGGTCTTGGAACGAGGTAGCCAGGATAAAGGTAAAGGACCTCTACTCGTGGATGCAACAGGCGGAGGCCGGCAAGGTCTACGCAATAGTCTTCGACGGCATAATAACCCAGAGGCTCCTCGACGCGGCCTCCGACAAGGGCGTCGCACTGCTGGTCGGCGCAAGGATAGGAAGCAAGGTCCTGCCTAAGAAGGGTGACGTCATATTCATGACCTTTAATGACCTCACCTAACCCTATTTTTATTCAAGTAGTCGAAGAGGGAGGCCTGCCTCGTACCCGTCTTCAGCTCCTTTTCAGAGACTCCGAAGAACTCAAGTATTCTCAAAGCCGCTGGCACTACCTGCTTATCAACGTAATAATTATAGTCTATTTCCGAGGGCTTAACTATGAAGTAAGGCCTCGCCCTCCTCGATACGGGACCATCCCCTTTCACTATCACGTAACCCACCTTGGAGCCCACGTCGACCTTGAAGCCCAGCTTCTCCATCATCCTGGCGGCATATACGTGCGGGCCCTCGGCCTCATACTCGTCCAGGCGCTTGGTCAGGGTCTTCCAGATCACTAGCTTCTCGACCTCTACCTTGCCTGTCCTCAGCCTGTCTATAACGTTCCTTACGTATTCTACAGCCTTCTTGAGGTCACCCGTCCTAAGGATCGTCTCGGCGACCTCAGCCTGGGTCTCCTTTGCGAGGTCGCTCCAGTCCCCCCTTACGGCCTCAAAGCCCACTATGTCGACCTTTCCTTCGGGGGTCAGGCCAGCGTACCTCTTCTTAGCCTCTGTGAAGAACACCCTGCTGTAGACCTTGTCGACCTTTATGTCAAACTCCAGGCCCTTCGTTATCTCCTCAATCAGCTTCGCGACCTTTTCAGGGTCGTTCTCAACGAAAAGGCTGTCAGTGTCGCCGTAGTACACCTTAAGGCCGTAGGACTTGGCGAGCGAGACAGCCTTCATTATCAGCTCCCTTCCCCAGGCCGTGACGGACTCCGCGCACTGCCTGCAGTACCACCTCGCGGCCGCCCAGCCCATGTAGCCATAGCTGGCGTTTGCCAGGACCTTTATGGCCCTCTGCCTCTCATTGAGCAGCTTGTGCTGCGAGGAGCCCTCAGGGTACCTCTTCATGGTCTGCTTGACCTCGGACCTCCACTTGAGGAACCTCTCGAGAACCCTCCTGAAGAATGCCGGCCTATCGGCGCAGAACCTGTGCCCAACGCCTGGCGCTTGGTTAAGTTTCTCGCATGACTCGTCATGCCTGAGAAGGGTGTCCGGGCCCACGTTGTACTTGACCATAATGCTTGGGTACATGCTGGCGAAGTCGAGAACGGCAACGTTCTGGTGGACACCGGGCCTTGGCTCCAGGACAACCGCACCTGTGTATGTCTCCATTGCCCTAATCTCCTCCTCCTTCCTGTTAGGGACTAGTTCTCCCAACTTCTTCGCCTCCCTCATGAACCTCATCTCAAGCCTGAAGGCGACGCTTGCGGCCGCGACCTGGTCTAGGGGGAGGCCGCTGATCTGGCTGAGTTGGGCGCCGAAGGGCAGGAACTGGTAGGCAAGGCCTAGGGTCGAAACCACGTCATCCATGTTGTAGGCGAGCAGGGTCTTCCTCTTCTCGGGGTCGTCCCAGTACTCAGCTATCCTCCACCAATCAATGTTAACCCTCCTGTCCTTTGGCGTCACGCCGAGGTAGTCAGCGACCTCATCAAGGGTCTTAACCTTGACCTCCTCGATTTCCTCGGCAAAGTTGTAGAGGTCCACGTTCAGCCTCCCCTGTACTGAGATATGGCCGAACACGCTCGGGCTCGGCTCGGCTCCCCTCTTCCTACCGACCTCTAGCCTTACCCCGTTAACCTTGGCCCTCTCTAAGAGGTAGGGCCAGTCAAACGAGTTCTGATTGTAACCTACCATTATGTCAGGGTCCTTCTCCTGGACTAATTCTATGAACTCCCTGAGAACCTCCTTATCGTCATGTCCCCTGGCAGTGAGCTGGAGCCTCTCGCCGTCGTTAAAGGCGAGCCCTATTATTATCACAGGGTCCTTTGAGGGGTTAGGAGATCCCTGGGGGTTGTAGGCCTCTATGTCAAACGCCATCGTTCTCAGTCCCTCCAGCGGGTCAACGTCAGCAAGCGAGGGGTCCTCAACCACATCGGAGGTGAGCCTATAGATAGCGTCGACCATTACGTCATTCCTCTGGATCCTATCCCCTGACGCCCTGTACCACCTCATCGGGTAGAGGTTCCTGTCAATTAGATACCTCATCGAGAACCTTACATCGGCCTCTAGGACGTCCTCTACCCCAGGTATCTTGATGGCCTCCTCCCTGTACTCCCTCACGGTCTCAGGGACGACCGTCTGTACCCTGACTGCCTTGACAGGCCTTCCGAAGTACTTGGCATCTATTACATCAGCTGAGGTGATAGGGCTCCGCGACTTCGAGAGCCTCTTAATTGAGGCAGCCACGACCTGGGGGTCAGCACCCTCCTTAACGAGAGCGTAGAAGTAGGGCCTGAAGGTATCGTCAAGTAGCAGGAGCCTCCTCCCCTTGTTGTCCCTAGCCCAGATCTCAATCACTGGTCGGCCTGCCTCGACCTCATAGCCTACATCAAGGAGTTGAAACGTCAGCTCTTCTGGCAAGGGGGCCCCTTCCTAAAAATAGAGGCCGAGAGGCCTTAAGCGGTAGCGCTCAGAGCAGCGGGATGAGGGCCACTAGGCCGCTGGCCACTACGAGCGCGGAGAGAGCCCAGTAGAGGAGGGCCCTCCACCCCTTCAGGGCCTGGTCACCCGTTATGTCTCGTCTTGACGCGACCCGGCCCAGCATGTAAAGGAGTGGGGCAAGTACTATTGTGAATGACACCATGAGCCCTATCATAAGCTCGACTAGGTTTCTCGTCAGGACAACGATCGCCAGTGCCGGTACTGACTCGATCACGTAGATGGCCCTGAACGTTACGGTGCCTCTCTCAATTCCAAGGGACTCTATGACGCCCCAGGCAGACGCGAGGGAAACGACCACAAGGGCGAGGAAGCCAGCTGAGATAAAGCCGACACCCATTACGAGCTTGGCAAGCGAGCCGAAGGGCCTCAGTGCCCTAACCATCTCAGCCGGGTCTAAGTAGTTGCCCGTGTCACCTATGGCAACCCCGTCCACAACTGTAATTGCCATGAGGACCTCTGAGGTGACGGCCCCTACCAGGGTCTCCAACCTCTCTAGCCTCAGGTCGCACTTGGTAAGCCCCTTCCTCGCGTCGGCCCCTGAGTGAAAGAAGAGCATCCACGGCATTATCACGGCCCCGACGCTGGCAGCGAGTAGGTAGTCGAACGACCTGTTTGACAGAGGCAGGGAGGAGACCATGGCCGAGGTAACCTGAAGGGGCTGCGCCCTCAGCGCAGCAGCGGAGGCTACAAGGGCCGCTACGAGGAGGAAGCTTATCGGGAGCAGGAGGGTCTCGGCGTGCCTATACCTGCCTGTCCAGGCTATGAATATGTGGACGACAAATATCACGACCAGGCAGGGGAGCATGGGTAGGCCAAGGAGGCTGAACCCAAGGGCTATACCGGCATACTCAGCTATGTACTCCAGCACGTCAGTTATCGCCATAGGTATTGAGGCCAGCTTGGCTGCCCTCGGGCCATAGACCCTCTTAATGGCGGTTCCGAGGCCAAGGCCGGCAACAGTCCCAAGCGTCCCAGCCACGTCCTGGATCACGAAGAGCGGGACCGTGAGGAGCAGCATCACGAGGGCCATCCTGTAACCCCAGCTCGCTCCCGCCTGGAGGCCTGTCACGATGGAGGCCACGTCAACATCTGCGATCATGACTAGCCAGGCTGGCCCGAATGTCCTCGTGACATCCTTGATAATCCTGGTTGTGTCCATGTGGCTCTACTTCTAGGAGAGAGGTCTAAGGTTTTTAAGCTAGACTAAAATTTAGCATAATTTTAAAAAATAACGGGAATCCGATCCTTTGCCTCCTATGATTTAAGGAAGCCGAGCCAACTGAGCATGGGAACGGCTTGGCCGGTGCGCTCATAGCTGTTGAGGGGATCGACGGTAGCGGCCTCACGACGCATTCAAGGCTCCTTGCCGAGTCCTTAGCCTCAGCGGGCCTGAGGTCGGTTTACACCAAGGAGCCCACGGAGGGGCCCGTCGGGCAGTTAATAAGGTCCAACCTACTAACGTCCTCCCCTGACCCCACGCTGATGGCCCTGTTGTTTGCGGCTGACAGGTCCTGGCACCTAAAGTCTGACCCAGCCCTACCTGGAGGGAGGGGCGTCCTGGGGGCTATTGAGCTCGGCTATGTAGTAATTACTGACAGGTACAAGTACAGTTCGATTGCCTACCAGGGTGCAGCGGGGGTCGGCGTGGACTGGCTCTGGTCACTTAACTCTTTCGCCAGGGAAGCTGACGTGCTAGTTTACATTGATGTCCCTGTCCACGTAGCGCTCTCAAGGATATCAGCTAGGTCAAGGGTCGAGGCCTATGAGAGAAGCGAGTTCCTTCTCAGGGTTAAGCAGCACTTCGAGGGCGTTATCAGAAGGGCGTCGGAGCTTGGAGTTCACATAGTGAGAGTCAGCGGGGTCAGGGGGGTCCAGGAGAGGTCAATTGTTGAAGTGTCTCGTGAGATAACTGAGACTGTGAGGGCTTTTCTAAGCAATGCCACCTGAATAGCTTTTAAACCAGGAGTGAAGGGTCTCCTCGGTGCTTGCTATGGCTAGGGACAAGCTTACGGGTGCCGCGCTTCTGGCAATTTCCATTTTAATTATAGTGGCCTATAATGTTGCGATGTGGCTGTTCCCTGAGTCGTCCGGAGCCCCTCTCTTCCTCCTGAAGCTAACGGACTCCATCATCGTTATAGTTGTCCTGGGCATACTTGCTTACATAGGGTACACGCTCGTAACGACGCCTCCGCCCAAGCCAATTGAGGAAATAGAGAAGGAGCTTGAGAAGGAGCTGAAGGCCATAACCCAGAAGACTCAACAGGAGGGCGGACAGCCCGCTTCAAGCTCCTCTTAACAGAGATCCAGAATTTAACCCCTGGGTGAGCGATAGAGCTGAGGGATCTTGAGAGACTGGTCCATAACAAGGTCCGCCTCGGCCTTCCTGGTTATCATAATAGCGGTCATAGGGGTTGCCCTTTACCTGGGTTTTAGAAGCTACTACACCCCCTCCTTTCAGGGGAGAACGGTGACAGTCGTTACTCCGACCTACTCTTCCCCGACAGCAACGACTCCCGTCTCCACCTCCTCGCCACCTACGACGACCTCCATGCAGCAACTTACTCTGTCTGACGTCCTGTCCATGCCGAACCTCTCCGAGACCCCTTCGCTGGGACCGGCTAACTCCTCAAAGGTCATCGTAGTTGTCTACGACCCTGAGTGCCCATACTGCGCACTTGAGCTTAACGCGACCCTGCCTTTCCTCTACTACATCTCAGTCAACACTAGCCAGGCCAGGGTCGTCTTCCTAGGCCTCCCCATACATGAGTTCTCTCTTCAGATGCTCGAGCTTCTCGATGCCATCTATAACGTATACGGTCAGAAGGCGTTCGTCGAAGTGCTTGACGAGAACTACGCCTATCTCGTGTACTGGATAATACAATATGAGGATGGAAGGACCTCACAGCTAGTCGTGCCAACTAACGTGACCCTCATTGAGATGGCTGATTCCCTCGGCTACAACGTGACCCAGACCCAGGCAAGCTCCTATGGGGCCCTAGTGAACGCCACACAGGCCTTCCTCCTGGATCACGGGATCTCCGCCACTCCGGCCCTGCTAGCCTTTAATGGACAGGGCAGGCCGGTCTACGTACAGGTAGGGCTCGTCAACCCCGAGTACATCGTCTGTAATTTAACCCAGAGGCTCTCCCTTAGCGTGCCGGGCGTGACTTGCTGACCAATTGCGTTGCCTATGAGGCAAGACTCCCCTGGGCTACAAGGTACCTTGCCGTCTGCCCCCACCTGCGCGTGACTGACGAGGCGCTCAGCTCGATAACCTCAGGGCTTCCCCCAAACAGGGTCATCGTCAGGCTGAGGGAGCTACCCGACCCCTGCGCCGTCGCCGTAGCTGTCACTTACGTTGACGAGGACTACAGGGCCGGCTACGCCAGGCTCAGGAACCCATCCCTTCAGGCCCTCGCCTACCTGACGCTCACAAGGCAGGTGGGCCAGGCGACGGAAATGACGAGGGCAGGGGACGTGGTCGTGGCGGGGGCGGAGAGCCCCCAGGCGCTGGCAGAGGTTCTCCTTCTTCTCGGGGTCAGGGAGATCCAGTGGGTCCCCTTACCTCCCTGTGACCAGGGCTCGCTGCTCAGGCTTAGCTCATATAGGCTTGAGGTCCTCAGGTAGGCCTGTGTAAAGGCAATAAAGCCTATACGGTTCATGAGACATGGTAGGAGGGAGGGCCCGTGATTTCATGGGCCGCTGCGGAGTGGTGACGAGCGGTCAAAGCTATGAGGCCCTCTTTGGCCTGATAAAGTCTACTACCCTTGTATAGTCCTGGAACCCGAGGCCCTGAGCGTCCGCGTGCTTAAACAGCCTTGACGCTGCCGAGACTATTGAGAGGGGCACGCCGCTATCGAAGGCAGCCCTGCCCGCGTACTCAAGGTCCTTTGCGGCCAGCGAGAGCCTGAAGTGCACTGGGGAGCTAGGATCAAGTATACGAGGGAGGTATCTGTTGGCTACCTCGGCGAATGCGGTCCTCCTCATCACATCCTTAAGGGAGTCCGGGTTGACACCGTAGGCCTCGGCGAGCGCCATAGCCTCGCTAAGAACGCCAATAGTCGATATGAGGACAGCATTATAGGCTAACTTGAGGGCCATGGCGGCACCCACCTTCTCGCCAACCTCGAGGATATCACCAGCCGTTGTTAGAATGCGAGCTGAGGCCCTGATGCAGCTCCTGTCCCCGGCTACGAGGAAGAGGGCCCTTCCCTGCTTTATTTCGCTAGCCCCCCCGACGACAGGGGCCTCAACGTAACATATGCCCAGGTTTCCAAGGTGGGTCGAGATAGCAGTGCTGGCCTTCGGCGTCACTGTTGAGGAGTTTACGAAGACTAGGCCGTCGGCCCTCCTAAGGTCGGCCACGATGCCAAGCAGAGCGTCATCATCGGCCACAAAGGAAACCGCGGCGTCGGCCCTCTCAACGGCTGACCAGGGGCTTGGGTAGACCTGGGCGCCTATTGACCTTGCCAGTGCCTCGGCCTTATCGCGCGTCCTGTTCCAGAGGAGCACCTCAAAACCCTGTCCAGCGAGCCTTGAGGCCATCGCTGAGCCCATGGTCCCTACGCCGAGGACTGCAACGCGCAAGTGTCTCCCCTGTAAATTTAGGCCCTGCCTCCTTATCCAGGTTCTTGCGGCAGGCGGATGCCAGAGAAGATATGCCCAATGTGCGGCAGAAGTAGCAGGGAGGTTCCGTTCATAGGGAACCTATGCAAGGACTGCTTCGTGAAGAGGCACGGTGTTGCCACAGCGCCTCAGTCCATAGAGTTCACTTACTGCCCCTCGTGCTATGCCCACAGGGAGAGGGGTAGGTGGTCGCCACCTTACGAGGACCTTCGCTCATCTCTCACGGACTACCTCATCTCCCATCTGACTTCAAGGGTTAAGCCGGTTGAGCCCCTAGAGGAGGTTGCAATAGCTGACATCAGGCTTGGTGAAGGCGAGCCGCCGAGGACAGCATACGTTACAGTCGAAGGCAGGTATGATGACGTGAGCGTCACCGACGTAATCGTTGTAACGGTAGACCCAAGGGCGACCCTGTGCCCTGTCTGCTCCTCCAGGAGGACCGGTGGCGGCTACACTGCAGTGGTCCAGGTCAGGTCGTATCCTCGCTTGCTTAAGGGCGAAAAGGAGACACAGGACCTGGTCAGGAGGCTCATCGATTCTGTTGGTGATGAGGTAGTAAAGGTAGAGGAGCTGGGGGAGGGCATTGATGTTTACCTCCGGGACCACTCGTCTGCCAGAGCGCTCGCGGCAAGATTCAGGTCAGAGGCGGGCGCCAAGGTAATAGAGACCTTTAAGGGCACGAGATCTAGGTCAAGGCTCTACGTCTCAGTTAGGATACCAACTATAAGGCCAGGCGACGTGGTCGACTTTGGGGGAAGGCCGATGTTCTACCTCGCTAGCGTCCCTCGGGGATTCCTAATGGTTGACCTAGAGACTGGGGGAAGGAGAACAGTCTCACCTGATGAGCTGTGGTCCTCCGACTTCAGCCTCTACGACGGCTCGAACCTGAGGAGGGCAATTTTGTTAAGCAGGGCAGGGGACTACTACGTCTTCTTCTGGGAGGGAGGCTCCCTTGAGGTGCAGGCAAAGGACGTTATCATACTGACGGAGGAGGCGTCAGAGGGGCAAGAGTTTTTAGTTTATCTATCCCGTAGGAAAGTGTACGTACTCAGGAGGGAAAGCTAGCTTGATCCATAAGAGGGGCGAGACCAGCAGGGGCGAGACGCCGCTTCCAAGCGATGAAGAGGGAACCATGCTGTGCGTGACCGAGAGACTCCTTGGTGGTAACTTCGTTGAGGTGGTCTGTTCTGACGGCAACAAGTACAGGGCCATGATACCAGGAAAGATGAGGAGGAGGGTCTGGATTCACGAGGGGGACCTCGTCCTCTTCCTCCCCTGGGGGACTGCTGACATGAAGGGCGAGCTCGTCCACAGGTACCAGGAGCCCGAGGCAAGGGATCTAATTAGGAAGGGGCTAGTCCCAAGGGAGCTCCTCGAGCTGATGGGCTCTGAGGGAGGCGCTTGAGTCCTCACCGGATAAGGATTGGCAGGGAGAAGAGCAAGGTAAAGGACGAGGACGTTGTCAAGACTGTCGATGAGGTCTTCGATTCGTTCACAAACTACCACCTCTACAGGCTCCGAAACGCAATTAAGGCGTTCAAGGAGCTCAGGGGCTCAATAAGCGCTGGAAAGGAGGCTAAGGTTTTCTGGGCCAGGGGCTGGCGAGGCGAGGAGCTGGCCATCAAGATATACCTGACCTCGTCAGCTGAGTTCAAGAAGAGCATAAAGGACTACATCGTTGGTGACCCGAGGTTCCCCTCCATACCGCCTAGGTTCAGAGACCTTGTCTACGTGTGGGCGAGAAAGGAGTTCGGGAACCTCGACGTCATGAGGAAGGCCGGGGTCAGCGTCCCAGAGCCTAAGGCGGTCTCAGGCAACGTGCTGGTCATGCAGTTCCTCGGTGAGAACGGCTACAGGGCCCCCCTACTGGCAGAGGCCTACAGGGAGCTTGATGAGGGCCAACTAACGCGATTTTTAACGATGATAGCTGATGACATTAAGAGGATGGTCTGTGCTGCCGACCTGGTACACGGCGATCTGAGCGAGTACAATATAATGATATGGGATGGAAGGACGTGGTTCATAGACGTCGCTCAGGCTGTCAGCCTGGACCACCCTAAGTCAATGGAATTACTTCGAAGGGACTTAGATAACCTCTTTAGGTTCTTCTCCAGGCTAGTAGAAACGTCAGCCGTTGAGGAGGAGCTGAGGGGGTACCTGCAGAGATGCCTGGGGAGATTGGCGTGAGAGGGGGGTCCTGGACAAGGCTTTACGAGCCGGTTCCGCCAGAGTCCTTAGAGGCAGTCAGGCAAGGCGTCAGGAGGCTCGCTAATGACCTCCGGAGGAGGCTTGGGGTCAAGGTCACAATTGACGTCGAGGACTCCGCAGCCATAATTGAGGCTGAAAGGGAGGGACAGCCAGCTGATCTGCTGAGGGCACGCGATATAGTAAAGGCCCTTTACATAGGGTTTGAGCCCCAGGAGGCGGCTCAGCTGCTAGACGAGGACTATATGCTTATAGCCATCGACGTGGCACAGGCCGTGGAGGGCAAGGAGAACCACCTCAGGAGGATCCTGGGGAGGATCATCGGCGAGAACGGGAGGGCCCGGAGGACGCTTGAGGAGATAACCGGGACTAGGATAGTGGTCAATGACAGGGGAATGGTCGGCATAATTGGGGACTACGAGAGGGCGACCATAGCGAGGCACGGAGTGGAGCTGCTCGTTCAGGGGAGGATGCATTCCACGGTCTATAGGAGACTGGAGTCGATGGTGAGGGAGCTTAAGAGGAGGCGGTCGACCGAGCTCTGGTATGAGAGGAGGTAGCCAAGGCTCAAATAGGTGGTCCTAGGCTTCCTATCGTGTGGGAGCATGCTGGGCCAAGGTAGGCTCGTCCTCGCAGGAGACTTCGACCTGCTGAAGGGCAAGACAATCGCCGTGCTGGGCTATGGCAATCAGGGCAGGGCACAGGCTACCGTGATGAGGGACAATGGACTTGACGTCATAGTCGGCAACGTGCAGGACGATTACAGGAGACTTGCCGAGAAAGAGGGCTTCAGGACCTACGATATAGCGGAGGCAGCGAGGAGGGGGGACGTGATAATGGTCCTCATACCTGACGAGGCTCAACCCCTCGTGATGAAGGACGTAAACGTGGCCGTCAAGGGCAGGCAGGTCGTCATAGATTTCGCAAGCGGCTATAACGTCGCCTTCGGCCTGGTTGAGCTTCCCGATTCCGCTGATGTAGTGATGGTAGCGCCCAGGATGATAGGGGCAGGTATTCTGGAGCTCCACAGGCAGGGCAAGGGGTACCCTGTCCTCATAGGCGTCGAGAGGGATGTAAGCGGCCGGGCGTGGGACTATGCCCTTGGCATCGCAGCCGCGGTCGGGGCCGTCGGCAGGCCTGGTGGAGTCGGCGTGAAGGTCACTTTCAAGGAGGAGGCGTTCATTGACCTGCTTGACGAGCACACGAACTGGCCCCTGCTATTCGCGAGCCTCATGGCCTTCTTTGACGTCGCCACTAAGGAATACGGCGTTTCCCCTGAAGCGGTGCTCCTGGAGCTCTACGCCTCAGGCGAGATGGCAGAGGTAGCCTCCGACATGGCCTCCATGGGAGCCTTCGAGCAGCTCAGGCTCCACTCAACCACGAGCCAGTACGGACAGCTTAGCAGGGCCTTCAAATTCTACGATGAGGTCAGGAGGCTAGTAGAGGACGAGGCAAGGCAGATTTGGCTCGGTGACTTCGCGAGGGAGTGGTCGCTCGAGCAGCTGGCTGGGAGGCCAAAGTTTAAGGCCCTCTGGGACGCCGCGAGGTCAAGCGAGTTGGCGAAGGCGGAGGACCTCCTCTTCAGGACCCTTGGCAGGGGATGACGCCTCTGGCCTCCTCCCCGCCTGAGGGTTGAGGGCTCCCCTGGGGCGCATCATTGGTCTGTGGTTTATCGCCCTCGCCTTCATTCACCTCACGGCTGGTGGGAATTACCCACCCTGCTCCGCTCGTCCAGCTATAGACCACGAGCTGGGCCTTAGGCCCTTCACCCTGCCCCTCGCTGGGGGTAGCACTTTTCTTCTGCTCCTAGGGACTTAAGGATATGTACATGCGTGAGGACACTTAGCATATCTGTTATGCCCCCACGAGGGTGGGCCTCCCCGCGCCTCACAGGACTTAAGCTATTTCATGTCTTAAAGGCCTTTAACCCGCCCCTGGAAGGGGCGAGGCCTGTTCCTCGTTTTGTCAACAGGAGGCAGATGGCGCCGCGGCCGGGATTTGAACCCGGGTCACGGGCTTGACAGGCCCGCATACTATGCCGGGCTATACTACCGCGGCGCGCCATGAGGACGCTCAATCCCAGGAGCTATTAACTTTTTCCTCCACCGACCCAGGGGGCTCGGGCTGAAGGCCTGCACTGTAATTACTGGGCCCGCCGTTGTGGAGGCAGGGAACGACGTCGAGCTACTGGGGCACAGGCCTGAGCGCGGCGTCAGGCTTGTCGTGCCTGTCGGAAGGTCAATAATAATCGTGGGTGATGGCCAAGTAAGGGTCTCGGGCGGCTCAGTCACCCCCTGTGTGCCATCCTCGCTTGAGGTCCTTAAGCAGCTCGCTGAATCCCTGACAGGGAGGAAACCGATACTCCTAGTGGGGCCAGCCGACAGCGGCAAGAGCACGTTAGCCTCCTATATCTATAACACGGGCCTATCAGATGTAATAGCTAGCCTTGACGTCGGGCAGAACGAGGTCTACTGCCCGGGCTTCGCAGCCGTCTCATCGCCGATAAGGCCATCTGTGCCTGGCTCTGCGAGAGGCCCAGCAAGGGCTTGCTTCGTAGGCGACTTCACCCCCCGGGGACTGGAGGCCAGGTTCCTTTACTGTGCCCTCAGGCTCCTCAGAGGCGTCGGCAGGGCCGTCATAGACACGGACGGCTGGATCGAGGGGGAGGGCCTCGTCCTCAAGGCCGCGGTAGCTGAGGCGATTGATGCCGTCGTAGTCGCAATAGGGCTTGGCGATGAGGCGAGGAGGGTCATGGCCTCTTACATTGGTGACATCGTGGCCTTTGGCAGGTTTGCTCCCCGGACGAAGAGCCAAGCCGAGAGGAGGACGAACAGGGACAGGTTGATCGCGTCTTGCCTCTCCGGGTCCAGGAGGAGGCCCATAAGCGCTGAGCTCCTTACGGAGCGGCCGCCTAAGGGAGGGCTCGAGGACCTCCTGGCCTCCGCGTTCGGCCAGGGGGAAGACCACTTCGCCATTATCGAGAGGGCCTCGGAGAGGTCCAGAACTCTGACGCTCCTGACATCCTATGAGGGAAGGATAGACGCCGTCAGGCTCGGTAGGGCCAAGATTGACCTCAGTAACTTCAGCGGCCTCATGGCTTGACGCCAGCGTCCAGCACTGTAGGCTGATCATCTTACGTCGCATGTAGCTTTAAAATCGCCTGCCCCGCCCCAGCATCGACTCAGGCGGAAGGTTTGCCCACCATTAAACTTGTTGCCGGCATTATTGGGGCAGGCGTTGTCGCGATCGTCCTCGTAATCGTGTTGGCTGGCGGCCTGTCTTCGTCAATTAGGGGAAGGATGGCGGCCTCGCAGGCGCCACCTCCATCAATGATATCATCATACCTTGGCGGGACCTGGTCTCTACAGCCCAGCCGCTCTTTCATAATGAGCGTGAACCCCGTGACTGACGTGGCCACAGTCACCTTCCTAAACGGGACAACCACGTATGTAAACGTCAGCCAGCCGAGCCTATCCACGCCAGCTCCAGGCGTGGGTCAACCCACAGGCGGAGGTGGTTTCTTGCCTCTCACGGTGCGCCTCTTCACATACGTTGGGCTTGACAATAGTCAACTGGGGCTGTTCTCGTTCAAGTACGCAAACGCCTCGGTCGTCCAGCTAATTGAGAGCAGGGTCACAGGGCTCTCCCAACTTAACGGAGTACCGTACTACTATGAGTCAATAGGCGAGGTCAGCTTCGTCACCTCCTTCTACGGAGACACCATCGTCTACATCATTACTAACGCAACGACCTCCGAGAGCTCGCTAGTCTCGTTGGCCGTTAACTACGCGAGCTCCGCCTCGTAAGACCGCTAACATTAGTGTTGCCTCAACATGGAAAGCAAGGCCTTATACGTGACGGACGTGCGCCTACCCAGGGACTGAGAGTGTGAGGGCTGGGAATAGGTGGCCTGCCTTTGCTGCCCTTGCCATTGTAATAATAATGGTCCTCTCATACACCGCCTACTACTTCACCAGGCCCAGGCCGACCCTTGAGCCCCCGTCATCGACCTTATTGTCCTCATACCTAGGTGGGACCTGGACACTGAACTCAAGCAGATCGTTCATCGCAACCTTTGACGTGAGCGCTGGCAAGGTCCACCTCTCGTACCTCAACGGGACCACAAAGTACTACAACCTAAGCGAGCAAATACCTAACCAGGGCCCATTGACCTACGCTATAGAGTTCGAGATGCCCGGCGCTAATGGGAGGCCAAACGGGGGCCTACCCCTTTGGGTCCGGAACTATGCCTACACGGGTCCCAGCAACGCGTACCTTGTGCTCGAGGTCTTCAGGGCCAACTCAACACAGCTGCAGTGGACCCTTGATGCCCTTGAGGCCAAGTTCGGGCCTCCCTCAATAGCCAACGGCGTTAAGTACTATGTCGAGAGGCCCTACCTGCCCCTGCTCAAGACAACCTACGTTTACGCCATATACAGGGACTACCTATTAGTCGTTGGAACCAACACCTCCGCCCCCGAGAGCTCCCTGGCCTCCCTAGCCGTCAGTTACGCCCTTTCACTCCCTTAACCTCGGGCTGAGGACTGTGTGACCAGCCTTGCCTGAGGACAAGAGGGAGGCATACGAGAAGGTAGCCCAGGCCATCAGGTCATGCCAGAGGTGCCCACTCTACAGGCTGAGGACCAACGCCGTCCCAGGGGAGGGTAACCTAGAAGCTGACGTTATGCTCGTGGGGGAGGCGCCCGGCAGGACAGAGGACGAGCAGGGTAGGCCGTTCGTAGGGGCTGCGGGCCAGCTCCTGAACGAGACCTTGGAGATGGCTGGGATGCCAAGGCCTAGCGTCTACATTACAAACGTCGTCAAGTGCAGGCCGCCCAACAACAGGACCCCAACTGATGAGGAGGTGGCTGCGTGCGTCGGATACCTGAAAGAGGAGATTAGGCTCGTGAGGCCTAAGGTCATAGTGGCCCTTGGCAACACGGCCGGCTCTGCCCTCTTCTCACTTGCCAGCCTCAAGTGGAGGGGGGCGACCGCTGAGAGAGGGAGCCGTGTGAGGGCCTCCATTGAGGGCATTGAGGTCTTATTGCTGCCAACGTATCATCCGGCCGCCGCGCTCTATAAGCCTGACCTGAAAAGGGCCCTCCAGGACGATCTCTCCCTGGCAGCCAGGTTGGCTGGCAAGGGGGCCAAGGGGAGGACTCTTCTCGACTTCATGGGTGCTTAGGTCCTAGAGCTAGAAAGGGCCTTCAGGGCTCTCTTATACGACCAGAGGGCGACCGAGGCAGCCAGCGTCGCCCCCAGGGCTAGCGCGGCCAACGCGACAGCAGTCATCCCTGTGAGGCTTGAGCTCGTCGAGACTATCTGCTGCACTATCTGGGGCTGGGCCTGCCCGTACTGGAGGACGCCAAGGTACCAGGTTAGCTCGTCTATGACGGCGGCCTCCATGATGCTAATTGCGTCCTGCGGATCTGTCGACATAAGCGCCGAGGCGTACCCCATGTAGGCTGTGTCCAGGGAGCTCAGGAGGCCCCTCTTAGCCAGGTCAACCGCTAGGGCCGCGTACTCAATCCTCAGCTCATTGGCGTAGGAGGATATCACGAAGCCTGATGAGAAGCTCCTGGTCTCGATAAATATGACGTTGAGCGCGTTTGTCAGCGCGTCCTCGTAGACCCCTATGGCCGCGAGGTAATAGCCCTGGGACAGCATCTTATCCCCCTCGGAGACGAGGAAGTTCAGGTCGTTCTCCATCGCCTGGAGTACGGAGGCGTCGGCATAGTCGCCCTGCGACTCAAGCTGTTGGACGTAGTATGCTATGAGCGAGTCGGCGTACCTCACCCCGACGTCCGTGAAGCCTCCGACAGCAGATGCCGTGGCCGAGAGGAGGCCGGAGGTTATGTTAGGGCCCTGGTCCATGGAGGCGTTGGCCTCCATGAGCCACCCTATGGCGCTCAGTATCCTGGCCTTTGCCATGGCCAGGTAATACGCGGGCACGTAGAGGGCTGACTGGTTGACCTGACCCGCTAGGCTCTCAGCATAGCTTGCGTAGTAGAGGGCGTCGGCGAGCCTCGCGAACGCCGTTGCCATTAGTTCGTCGAACGTTAGCGTGCTGGACCTGTTCACGTAAAGTTCGGCTGACGAGATTGTTGAAAGAGCCTCTGAGTAAACTGAAGACGCCTGGCCCTCCAGCAGCGATCCCGGGTTGCCGCCAGAGGCTGAGACCTTGAGGGCCCAGAGCGTGTAGTTAGCCGCCAGGGCGTTTACGTATGCCGTGAACGCCAGGCTCGCCGCAGCGTACGGAAGTGATCCCAGGTAATCCCTGGCGAGCCTTAGGTCGGCGAGGCTCCCGTTGACGAACTGCTCCACGTACGAGGCCTGGGTGGAGGGAGAGGGGGCGGGCGACCT
>JBMFIT010000009.1:0-30988 GCA_049974445.1 Acidilobus sp. | reverse complement strand
ATAAGGGCCCAAAGGCGCTCGGCGAGCTGCCTGCGACCCTCGCCCAGGTTGCGAAGGGTGCCAGGCTTGACACAGCCAGGAGCGCTGACGAGGTCCTTGGCTCGCTTCGCCCTGAGCTCGCCTATGAGGAGGCCTTCAAGGTCGGTTATCTCAGCGTGCCCAGGAGGGGGCCGCCCCTGCTCCTCCTCTCCGAGGTCGAGCCATCTGTGCCATCAGAGAGGGTTGGCAGGGTCGCAAGCAGGCTTGCTGAGGACGGGGCCGACGTAATTGTCGTGGGCGCCACCCCCTCATGGCCGCCAGCGGAGCTGGGTAAGAGGGTTAGGGAGGCCCTCAGGGCAGGGAGGCCTGTTCTCGCAGAGGCCCCAAACCTTGGTATGGCCGAGGAGGCAATATCGGTGGGGGCAGAGGGTGTCTTCGCAAGCCCGGAGCTCGCGGTTGAGGCGAAGGGCGAGTTGAAGGGCATCGTCGTAGTGGCCTCTTCGAGGGACATTACAGAGCTCAGGAGGGTTGAAAGCGAGCTACGGGGCTCAAGGCTCGTGGTAGACCCAGTTGTCGACGTCCCACCCCTGGGCCTCGCCAAGAGCATAGAAAGGTACCAGGAGGCCTCGGCAAGGCTTTCGTCGCCAGTGCTGTTCTCGGCGGCTGACGCGACCGAGGACGTTGAGGCAGACACTGGAGGGATGCATGCGCTCCTTGCCCTCATAGCGGTGGAGCTCAGGGCATCGGCTTACCTGGTCGTAGAGGAGACCTACAAGTCGATGAGGGGCACAGCCGAGGCCAGGGAGGCTATAAGGCTGGCCGAGGCAGCATGGCAGGGCAAGTCAACTGAGAGGGGCATGTTCAGCAGGCTCCTTGTGCTGAAGCAGGCTACCTCGCCCCCAACCGTCAGGCCTCAGGACGAAGTTGAGAGGGTAGGCTACGTAGAGCCGAGGATGTCGTCTGACCAGTACCTAATTATATCAACTGACCACAACTCCGGCGAGGTTCTCGTGACTTTCATGAAGGACGGGAGGCCACAGGGAACCGTATCTGGCAAGCACGCTATGAGCGTCGCGAGGGCGGCTGTCAGGAGGTTCGGGCTTGAGCCCGAGCACGCTGCATACCTAGGCTACGAGGTAGCTAAGGCAGAGCTAGCCCTTAAGCTTGGGAGGACGTACACCCAGGACGAGCCTATAATAGTGACGCCATGGGAGAAAAACGGGAACTCTGGCGGGAGGCACTAGAGGCGGTACCGCTAACCGTTTGTCCCTTGGCATTCACCCCAATCATTTTACCTTCACTTGTAGTCGTGCCAGGGGACCTGGCCCTCGTCCACACGCCCATTGGCTTCACGCGCAGGTCATGGGGCCCATTCGAGCCAAACGGCGCTGGGCCCCCATCTATGGAAGACCATGCGGGGCTCGGAGCATCGCCCCGCTGGGACATCAGGCGACGGGGTTTGACACCATCCTTATAGGCATTTCAGCTAGACATGGAGTATGTCCCAGCCCTCTTGCCCTCCCTGGGTGGCCTCATCTCTGGGATAGTGTACCTGTTCAAGAATATCTTGTAGAGCCTAAGGCGGTCGGGCAGGTCCCTGAGCCCCGGTATCCATGGCCAGAGGATCAGTACCAGGAAGAACGCCGTGGCCACGAGCACGTTATAAAGCGTGTGCCACCAGGGTATGTGGTCCCCCCAGGCCTCTAGTGCGTCATATGGGACGAGCCAGTAGCTCCCTATCTGCCACGGCTCGACGTTGAACTTTACCATGCCCATGTAGTACTCGTGGAGGTGATACTGGATGGCCTCCACTTTGTGGACAAGCCCGACGTCGGTCATCAGCCTTATCTCGTAGAGCTGGTCAAGGCTGCTATGGTCCCAGGTCTCCTGGGTGAGGGCACCGTCGTAGAGGCCAGCCTGGGCCATGAGCGTCAGCTGGGCTGCGACTACCTCTATTGGGTTTGTCGTGTTCTTCAGGGCCCCCTTTATGGAGCCCCCATGGGTGAAGTACTCGTAGGCCGCGTTGAGCTGTATTATCCGCGCGGGTTCAGGCTCCGCCTCAAACTCCGTCAGGTAGTTGGCGCCGCCCGTCGCGTTGATCAGCATCTCGTAGGGCGTCACGACGTAGACCTGACTTGTGTTGACGTAGGTTATGTTGTCCCAGCTTGCGTTGTATGGATTGATGTAGCCAGTGGGGGAGAACTTGGCGTAAGTGGCCGTGCCAGAGGTGTAGTTGTACTCCTCAAGCAGGGTTGCAGCGAACTTGTCAGGGTAGCGCTGGGCAGCCCACTTGGCGTCCAAGGCCGGTATGAAGGGGTTAGCCCACAGGGGACCCAGCACGAGGCCCAGGACGACGACTATGACGACTAGGGCCCCGGCCCTTATGAACATCCTCCTGTGGTCCGCCTTGACAATTGAGTACCTTATGTCGGGCCTGTGAGGCCTCGTAAGCCCCCTCCTCCAGGCCAGGAGGAAGTGGGCCCCCGCCAGGAGGCCCAGGACGAGCGGCACTATGACCGTGTGCCAGCCGACCACTGCCCCGAAGTCCTCCGGGTTGATGATCCAGCCAAGGTCGAGGGCGTTCCAGAGGCCGGCGGCGCTCTTGTCATTGTACTGCGCCACTATGTTATTGTTAAGCCCTATACCGAAGGCGTACTCAATGAACACCAGCAGCAACATCGCGACCCCTATGACCCACATGTCCTTCCTCTTCGAGTAGGCCTTTGTCGACAAGTTCACGAAGAGGTGGACGATCATCAGTGTAACCAATGCCTCGGCTGACCAGAAGTGGACCTGGCTCACGAACATGCCGGAAACGCTGTAGTTCCACCAGTAGGGGCCGAAGAACATCATTATGGCGCCCGTCAAGGCCAGTACAGCTGCCAAGACGATTATGTAGAACCCTAGCTGAAACCAGAAGCTGTTGCCGTAGGAGGGAACGGTCTCGATGTAGAAAATCCGGATGACGTCAACAAGGTCCTTGAATAGGTCACGGAACCTGGAGCCCCTCTCCTCGCCCTCCACGCCCACCACTGTACCTCCTCCTAACAGAATGAGTCACATCTTTTGGTCGAGGTTTTAAGATGGAGTAATAATTTTATGGCGCTTTTACGTGACAGGGCGTCCCAAACTGTATAACGTTCTGTAAGCTACCACTTACATGGAGAAATCACGTCTTAGGTCCCTAAGCCCAACCTAATATACCCTAGGCAAATAGGTATAGCTGGGATGAGCGGGCCGACATAGGCTGAGGGAACCCAATGAGGAGGGGTTGATTGCGCGACCCCTCATCGGCCCAAAATCGCCCCCCTAAGCCTTGACCTTGTGGAGAAGAGGAGGTAGCTGATTACTCCGAAGTCGGCCAGGATCGCGCAGTGCATGACCGTACAGTAGACGCATATGGCCCTTACTATGAAGACCTCAACGTAGACAAGGTACGGCACCACGGCGACCCCGATGAACCTCCACCAGAAGATGGCCGTTAGCGATAACCTGGCTATCGCCAGGGGGGCCAGGCTGATAAGAAGGGCAAGGGCTATGTTAACTATGAACCAGGCCGCCGCAAGGGCGTCAAGGGAGAAGGGCCCTAACCTTGAGTAGGGGCTAGTTAGCACGGCATAGCAGTTCAGCTGTATGCTGACCGTGTGGGGATGGTATTCGCAGAAAGGGGGAAGCCTGTGGAGAGTGTAGAACTCGTAGAGCACAAGCGAGGACGACGCTAAGCCTACCGCGGACATGCTCAGAAGGAGGGCGAGCTCACCTGGGGTCGCCCTTGACCTCACTGCGACACATCCGCGCGGACAGGCCTCAGGACCCTTATAAGGTCCTTTACTGACACGTTCGCCAGGGCCGTCGGCGAGCCACCGCCGACCCACACCCTCTCCTTGGACTCTATCGTCGAGTCCATCACGACCCTGAGGCCCCTTATGCACTCAGACAGCGGCGTCAGGCCCCCAGGCATTAGGCTCGTTAGCTCGGTTATCTCGTCAGGTGACGCCATCCTTATCTTGGAGGCCTTCGTAAGGGCCGACAGCTTCCTGTAGTCGAGCTTCTTATCGCCGGGCAGCAGCACGGCCAGGGGCCTGCCGTCGACGACCAAAAGCAGGGTCTTTACGATCTCGGATGGCTGGACGCCCACAACCCGGGAGGCAGCATCGACAGTCTCGACGCTCTCGCCAAAGTCTACTATTTTGGCGTCCACGTTGTGCCTCCTTATGAAGTCAAGTGGGTAGTCAACGCAGGCCGTCCTGGCCACCAGTCCCGAAAGGGCCTTCCAAGCTTTTAGCCTAGCCGGTCCAGACCAGGTAAGGAAGCCTTGTCCCCGGTGGTGATCGCCTCCCTTGCCCTCGCGGCCGGGTCTATCGCCATCTCAGCCTATAGGGTGATCAGAAGGTGGCGTGGAGGGTCTGCGCGGAGAAGACTGTAAGCGTCGCGATGAGGGTTCCATCAATGGGATATGGCCTCCATGGCCACGACGTAACGGTCAGGGCCTGCCTCTGCTACCGGGCAAAGGAGGGCCACGTCGACGTTGAGGCGCTCGCCAGATCCCTCCTCGACCTCCTCACCCCTGTCGACCACAGGGCGCTGTGGGAGGTCGTGGGCGGCGAAGGCGCGCTTGAGGACCTCGTCTCATACGTCCTCGCGGGCCTCAGCCCTAGGCCCTGCTACGTCTCGGCCTCCGTCCCAGGAAGGTATGTGGAGTACGTCGAGGGCCCTAACGCTTAAGTTATTCCAAGAGTCCTTGGCCTGGGTGCGCCGTGGAGCTCAGGCCGCCTAGGGGCTTCAGGGACTTCCCACCGGACCTCGTTATCCTCAGGAAGGACGTAATATCGAGGATAGAGACCGTGTACAGGAGGTATGGCTTCGACCCCCTGGAGACGCCAGCCGTCGAGAGCTGGGAAGTGTTGGCCGGCAAGTATGGCGAGGAGGCGGAGAGCAGGCTCATCTGGAGGTTCAAGGACCCCTGGAGCGACAGGGAGTACGCGCTGAGGTACGACCTAACGGTTCCGCTCGCGAGGTATGTGGCCTCACACCCAGAGATCCCGATGCCCTTCAAGAGGTACCAGGTAGCCCCGGTCTGGAGGCACGAGGAGCCCCAGAGGGGCAGGTACAGGGAGTTCTACCAGAGCGACGCTGACATAGTGGGCAGCCCATACCCTGAGGCCGACGCAGAGGTAGTGAACGTGCTGACTGACTCCCTCGAGGCCATTGGGGTCTCCTCAGGGCTGAGGGTCATTGTAAACGACAGGAGGATCCTGGCTGGCGTCTTTGAGGAGGAGCTCGGGCTCACTAACCCCTTCCCAGTCTACAGGGCGATTGACAAGCTTGACAAGGTCGGCAGGGAGGACGTGACGGCTGAGCTCCAGAGGATCGTGGGTTCCCCTGCCGCCTCAAGGGTGATGGAGATCGCGTCGCTTCAGGGTGACCCGTCCTCAGCCCTTGACGAGTTGATGAGAAGGCACGGGTCCAACCCAAGGGTGAAGGAGGGGGTTGAGCACCTCAGGCAGGTCGTAGACCTGGCGAAGAGGCCTACCCTCCTGAGGTTCGACATGGCCCTCGTCAGGGGCCTTGACTACTACACGGGTCCAATACTTGAGGTTGTTCTCGACAGGCCCGCCATTGGGAGCGTCGCGGGCGGGGGCAGGTACGACAACCTGATTGGATTGCTCGCCAGGAGGCAGGTCCCCGCGACAGGGGCAAGCATAGGCGTCGACAGGCTTATAGACGCGGGGGTTGAGGTCGGCCTCTTCAGTGTCTCGAGAAAGACCTACACACAGGTCCTCGTGGTTAACGTAACACCTGAGTCCTTTAGGTACGCGTGGAGGGTCGCCGACCTGTTCAGGTCATGGGGGTTCAGCGTCAGGGCAGACCTTATGAGGTCCGGGCAGGACTCCCAGAGGAAGAAGGGCATTAGGTTGGGCATACCCGTCTTCGCCTTCGTCGGCCCCCAGGAGGAGGGCTCCGGGACCGTGACCCTGTACTCCCAGTCCAGGAACGAGAGGGTTACCGTGAGGCTGGAGGAGGCTAAGGCCGCCCTGGAGAGGATGCTTTCATGACCTGCCGCCCCCTGGGGGATCGCCCTGGGGGACATGAGGTAGAGGCCATAAGGAGGCTGGAGAAGGCTGGCCTCCCCGTGGGGGACCACATAGATCTGTCGTGGCCCCCCACTTGCTCCACCTCAGACCTCGGCCTCGCCTCTGCCATAGCCAGGCCAAGCCTTGAGGGCCCCATCCTCGCGTCCTACCTTGCGTCGTACGAGGTTACGAGGCTTGCCTCGGGGGATCTCTCGGGCTGGTCGGCCGAGGTTGATGAGGTCGCCAGGGGGCTTGGTCTCAAGGTGTTGGGGGCTGTGATTCAGGGGCTGCCGCAGGCGAGGGCCTCAGGGCTCTCCTACAGCCTTGACCCCGTCACGGGCATGAAAGATGTCATAGTTCAGTCCGTCCTTGGGCTCCACCTGAACCTCCTCAGGGGAGCGGCGCCCCATGACACGTTCGTAATTGAAAGGCGAGGACTCAGCGTACTCGAGGTCAGGGTCCTCTGGAAGCCAACCGCCCTCATAGTCAGAGGAGGCCGGTTAGCCGAGGTGTCCCTCGCAGACGGGTGGGCCCAGTCAATTAACGATGAGGAGGCCGTGATAGTAGCGAGGCTCACGCTGAGGGCAGAGGAGGTCATTGGCGGGCCTGTTGAGCTTGAGTGGGCCCTTGAGGACGTAGGGCTTAGGGTTCTGGGGGCCAGGCTGATCCCACCTGAGCTGCTGCCCCCTCCACGCCCTGAGGGGGGGCAGTCCTAGCTTCTGTCAGAATCAGAACCTGAAGTCTATCAGCTCGTTCTCGGAGGGCATGTACTCCCCCTTGCTCTCCAGGATCTCGAGGACCTCAGCCACCTCGCTCGGTGGGCCGTTCACGAAGAGCACGCCAACGTTGTTGTCCTCCATAACGTTACCAAGATACAGGTATGCTGTTGTCGTCATGATCCCCCTCCTGGAGTAGTAGACAAGGACAGGGTACTTGCCCGCCCCCCCTGCCCACTCCAGGCAGTACTCCATGTCCTTGGAGGCCTCGACCGCGAGGAGCCTGTGCCTTGGCGGGAAGACCATCACTAGGGCAGAGGCCCTGCTCAACCTGACCTCTAGCTTTGGTACGTCAGTCCCCAGCCTCACCTCCTTAGGTGACCACCTAGAGAGCGAGCGGGCCAGCTCGTCAAGCTCCTTCCTGGCCTCGTCAGCTCTCAGGTGAGGGGCCATCGACTTCGCTAGCTTCACGAGCTCATTGTGCACGTCCTCGGCCCCTAGTACCTCGAAGCCAGCGTACGCCAAAGCTCTCTGCCGTCAAGTGGCAGGGTTCACCAAAAAACCTTAGCCGGGAACCCCCACGTCAGGGGAGGCGACCTGTCAGTCAACGAGGGCGAATGGGCTGTCGTGCTCGTGGAGGGGAGGGAGAGGAGGAAGGTCTACGCCTTCAGGGTCCGCGCCGGCAACTCCTACTCAACATTCGCGGGCTCCTTCAAGGGGTCTGACATCATAGGCCTCCCGTGGGGCTCCTCGGTTAAGCTAGATAGGGGGGTGGCCTACCTGCTCAGGCCGACCCTTCACGACATGATCATGTACGTGTACCCCAGGAGGAGCCAGGTGATATATCCGAAGGACGCGGGCTACATAGTAGCAGTGGCGGGTCTGGCGCCCGGCATGAGGGTCCTCGAGGCCGGCGCAGGGAGCGGCTTCCTGACCATATGGCTGGCGGCCCACGTTTGCCCTGGGGGAAGCGTCTACAGCTATGAGGTCAGGGACGACATGCTTGAGCTGGCCACAAAGAACGTTGAGGCCTCTGGGTTCTCTGGCTGCGTTGCATTCAGGAAGGCAGACGTCAGGAAGGACGTAGAGGATAGGGACCTGGACGCCGCCTTCCTTGACATGCCTGACCCATGGGACGCGCTACCCGTCCTTCACGAGGCCATGAAGCCCTCAGCACCCGTCGTGGTTTTCACGCCGACGGTCAACCAGGTAATTAGGCTCACGGAGGCCGTGAGGAAGGGAGGGCTATACGCGGTCCAGGAGGTCTCTGAGCTCATTAAGAGGGAGTGGGAGGCAAGGCACGACGCGCTCCGGCCAGCTGTGAGGACCGTTATGCACACCGGCTTCATCACTGTCCTGAGGACCCTTCGCCGGAATGTGGCAAAAGAGGAGATAGGGGGGGTCACAAGCCAACCTAGCGGGCAAGGCTCATGAGGCCCCGATGGCCTTCTTGAACTCCTCCCTGACCTGCTCGATTATTCTCATCGTCTCCTCGAACGCCTTTGCGCCCTCTAGCATGGAGGTGTCGCCGAGCGGCTCTGCCCTCAGCAGCCTCCTCAGCATCTTCCCGCTCTTGGTCTTTGGCAGCTTCCTGACGAAGACTACCTTGTCCACTACGAAGCCGGAGTTCCTGGAGTAGGCCAG
Source organism: Acidilobus sp. (assembly GCA_049974445.1). Lineage (GTDB taxonomy): Archaea > Thermoproteota > Thermoprotei_A > Sulfolobales > Acidilobaceae > Acidilobus. The sequence continues at coordinate 22,575 of JBMFIT010000009.1, read as the reverse complement.
CGCAGTCACAATGTATGGGGCGAAGGACGAGAAGGCGACGCCGAGGTTTATGACGAAGGCTATGTAGGAGTACCTCACCCTAGTGCTTATGTTCTCGCTGAGGAACACCGGCAGAATAGCGTACTGCCACGCGAACAGGAGGCCTACCACTATGCCGGCGACGATCGCGAGCGAGTAGATCCCTGTTTAGAGGGCCCTGATAATCGGATAGGTGAGGGCAAGGGTGGCAGTGTATACGGCAACTAGCATGTACTTCCTCACCTTAAATAGGTCACTGAGGTAACCGAAGAGCGGCGACGTGACGAGCCATGCTAGGTTGGTGGCCAGGACGACATTGGCTACCAGGTTTGGCGGCATCTTCACATAAAGGTTCAGGAAGTATGGCATGTACGCTATTATGCCATAGTATATCACTGGCTCACCGAAGATTATGAGGGTAGAAATTATGACGAGCGGTCACCACCTCCTGAAGACCGTGGCTATCGGTATCCTCTCTGGGTCGTTCTTGACCTTCAGCAGCCACTCTACGCTCTCCGATACCTTCCACATAACGGCGAGCGCTATTGCGAGCGGAACTACGCTGAACCAGAACATTATCCTCCATCCATATGCTGCGAACTTGGCAGGTGTTGGGGCAAGGTAGTTGGCGAGGTCAGCGGCAAGGGCGGAGAAGACGAGCCCAAGGGCAGCACCTCCCTGCTGAACGCCGCCGAAGAAGCCGCGGAGGTGGTCAGGGGCGTTCTCGACCACGAAGGTCACCCCCCGCCCCACTCGCCAGCTAGGAAGAGCCCCTGGACGACCCTCAGGAGCACAATTGATATGGGAGCCAGCAGGCCGATGGCCTGGTATGTTGGAAGGAAGCCTATGCCTATAGTGGCGAGCCCCATTCCAAGGAGTGATATGAACCAGAACCTCTTCCTCCTGAGCCTGTCGCCATAGTGGCCAAATATCACTGCGCCTATTGGCCTGGCGAAGTAGCCGATCACGAGGGTCAGGTAGAACTCGAGCAGGCTCGCGATCCTGCTAGTTAAGGGGGAAGAAAAGCTGTGAGATAACTGTCCCCGCGTACAGGTAAACAACGAAGTCAAAGAGCTTAAATCCCCAGCCTAGTTAGCCGATATCGCCAGCTTCGCGGCCTCGCGCGTGCTCTTGTGTGGCATCGCCATTACATGCCCACCTTCATGGGATCTGATCCCTTTAAAGAAAGTATTAATTGTTAACTGAGATAAAAATATGAGTCCGTTAAGAGAAACCTAAACGTATACATTTTCCTATTTCTTAAGTTAATTGTCATAGATTTTATAAATTGTCTGCTCTCAGGCCCTATGGCCAGCCGCCTAAGGGTCCCTAAGGCAGAAGACTAATTAAACGGGCGCGCAACCTGTTAGGTGGTCAGAGTTGTCAAGGCGCGTCACAGCAAGGGCCCCTGCGAAGGCGATACTCTTCGGTGAGCACTTCGTTGTCAGCGGGACAAGGGCCGTGTCGTCCGCGGTTGGCGCCTATACCATCGTCAACGTGGAGGAGAAGGCAAGCTGGCCTTCCGAGCTTGCTTCCAGGGAGCTAGGCATAAGGGCCCTCGTGCTGGGACCTGACGGCTCTTTCTCGGGCCCTGAGGAGTTCAGGCCCATAGCGTTCGTCATCAGGGCCCTGACGATGAGGGGCTACGACGTACCGCCGTTCAGCCTAAGCATATCCACCGAGATACCAGATGGCGCCGGGCTGGGCTCTAGCGCGTCGGTTTCAGCAGCCTCCGCGCTCGCGCTGCTGGGGCTTGCCGGTTCAGACGTCTCAAGAGATGACCTCTACTCCATCACGCTGGAGGGCGAGAGGGCCGCCCACGGCAATCCCAGCGGCGTGGATCCAGCGAGCGTGGTCCACGGAGGCATAATACTCTTCAGCAGGGAAAGAGGCGTCATAGAGAGGGTCGAGGGCGTTGACGACAGCCTGCTGATCATAGCGGATTCAGGCATTAGGAGGAAGACGTACGCTCCCGTCACGGGCGTGCTGAACTTGCTAAAGAGACTTGAGTACTTCAGAGATGAGCTGTTGAGGGCGGCCGACAGTCTTGTCATGATGGCATGGGACGCCCTCAAGAGGAAAAGGACTGAAGAGCTCGGCATATTAATGAACGTGAACCACGGCCTGCTCTCAAGCATAGGGGTATCCACCTGGGAGCTTGACGCCATGGTTCACGCTGCCAGGAGAGCCGGGGCCCTTGGGTCGAAGCTCACAGGGGCAGGCCTTGGCGGCTCGATAATCGCGCTCGTGAGGCCAGAAAGCGAGGAGGCCGTCAGGAAGGCCTTGAGCCCCATGTCAAGGTGGATAAGGATCTTCCACCTGGGGGCCGAAGGGGCCGCGCTAGTGTAAGTAGTAGGTCCCCGACTTTTACACTTAATTATGTTTTAGCTATTAGCTGGTTAGCCCACAGCTCCATATTAGGGGCCAACATGAAGAGGAGGTCACAGCTGTACGTACCTGGCAACAACGAGCACATGATCAGGAAGAGTACGGCCATTGAGGCGGACACCATAATATTTGACCTTGAGGACGCGGTGCCGATTGACCAGAAGGAGGCGGCAAGGCAGGCCCTCCAGAGGCTCCTCAGCGAGCTCGACTGGGGGAGGAGGGAGCTGGCAGTGAGGATAAACTCCCCCTCCACCCCTGAAGGAGCGAAGGACATCGTGGTCGTAGAGAGGCTAGACAAGGTATCCCTAGTGGTAGTCCCCAAGGCCGAGGGCGACCTCGGCTTCATAGCCAGGTCCCTGGGAAGGCACGTCGAGCCGATAATTGAGACGCCTAGGGGCTTCGTGAGGGCCGAGGACATCGTGACGTCAGAGGGCGTCGTGGTGCTCACCTACGGCCCTGCGGACCTAGCCCTCGCAGCAGGGGGCAACACGAGGGCCTACGTCGGGAACGAGGCGATCAGGACGACAATAGTCCTCGTCGCTAGAGCCTATGGCGTGGACCCTATCGAAGCCGTCTTCTTCGACCTGAACGACCTCAAGGGGTTCGAGGAGGACAGCAGGAAGGCTAAGGCCCTCGGCTACGTGGGCAGGCAGGTCATACATCCCTCACAGGTCCCCATCGCCAACGCGGTCTTCTCGCCCTCCCCAGAGGAGGTTGAGAGGGCCAAAAGGATAGTTGAGGCCTACGAGAGGGCTGCCAAGGAGGGTAGGGGCTCCATAAGGTTTGAGGGCCAGCTCGTGGACTATGTCCACTACTCCCTCGCTAAGAGGCTCCTCGAGGACTACGGTGGTTGAAATGGTGAGGCTTCCGCTCGATGGCGTGAGGGTCCTTGACTTCACCCACGCGGTCGCAGGGCCGTTCGCTTCCATGCTGCTGGCCGAAATGGGGGCAGAGGTGATAAAGGTCGAGCCGCCTGAGGGGGACGAGGTAAGGGACGCGGCCCCTGTTGCTAATGGGATCAGCACCGTCTTCGCCGCCTCGAACAGGAACAAGAGGAGCATCGTAATTGACCTCAAGCATCCGAGGGCGAGGGAAGTCGTAGGGAGGCTCGCGCTCAGGTCACAGGTTGTCATGGAGAACTTCAGGCCCAGCGTCAGGGAGAAGCTCGGCGTCGACCCAAACACCCTCTTTAAGCTGAAGGGGGACCTGGTCTACGTGAGCGTCAAGGGCTTCAGGCCCAATTCCCCCTACGGCGACCTCCCAGCGTACGACATGGTTGTGCAGGCAATGAGCGGCCTGATGATGGCCCTAGGCATCCCTCAGGACCCACCCATCAGAGTCCCCTTCGCCCTCTTCGACATAATGACCGGCTACATGGCAGCCCTTGAGGCCGTTGCTGGCCTCTACTCAGACGTGAGGCCGTACTACGCTGAGGCCTACCTCTTCGACGTCGGTGTCTACTCTATGAACTACCTTGTACAGGGGTTCCTCGCGGCCAAGAAGGACCCCCAGAGGGTAGGCCACATACACCCATCTTACGCACCCCACCAGGCCTACATCGGCTCCGACGGGAAGTGGTTCTTCGTGGCCGTCGTCAACGACAGGCAGTGGAGGAAGCTTTGCGAGGTGGTCGGGCTTCGAGAGCTTGCCGAGGACCCGTCCCTTCAGGGGAACCTCTCCAGGGTTGAGAGAAGGGATTACGTGAACTCCAGGCTCCAAGAGGCTTTCTCAAGGATGCCGAGGGACCACTGGGTCAGTGAGCTAAGGAAGGCTGGAGTGCCGGCCGCGCCCGTTTACACCCTGTCTGAGCTGTTCAAGGACCCGTATTCCCGAGGACTGACAGAGGAAGTTGGCGCCCCCTTCAACCTCTTATCCTTCCCGGGCCTGATCAACGGGGAGAGACCTAGGGTCAGGTCTCCGCCTCCTCCTAGGCCAGGGGCTGACACTGACGCAGTCCTGGCTGAGGTGGGGTACTCCAAGGAGGAGATCAGGGGCCTCAGGGAAAGGGGGGTCGTTAAGTGAGGGCAATGCCCCTACCCCCTTCATCACCCCTGCTCCCATTAACGACGGAGGGCAGTGACCCAATTAGCGCCACAGCCAGGTTGAGGGTCACCGCGACAGCGCCTACGAAGACTGGGACGCCCCCTATGGCTATAGAGGTTGTCTTGATGGGCCCAAAGTGGTTCGCCAGCAGGGTTAGGTAGACGCCTGACACCATGCCCGCTGCCCATCCAGCGACGAGGGCCCTGGCGTCAAGCCTCCTCACCACGAGGCCGAGGAACACGGCGGGCAGGGTCTGGGTTATGATTATCCCGCCGAGCAGCTGGAGCTGTATGGCGTAGGTCATTGGGGTGAGGAAGACGAAGCCCAGCGCGAGGAACTTGAAGACAACAGAGGCCCACTTGGCTATGGACTCCTCGGCCTCGGGGGAAAGGCCAACGATGGGCCTCACCACGCCCCTGACGAGCAGGTTGGACTGGGCGATCGCCATGATGGCCGCGGGCACCATGCCGCCAATGAAGAGGCCAGCCAGCGCGAGGGCAGCCACCGGGGTAGGCATAAGCACCTGTGCCATGGCAGGGACCACGAGAAGGCCGCTCTCAGACCGAGGGAAGTTCGAGATGAGGCCAAGCACGTCTGGAAGTAGGTGGGCCGCGAGGCCAAGGAAGGCGAAGAGGCCGACCGCTATCACGTAGAGCGGGAGCAGCGACGTGGAGGCCTTTATCGCCCTCGGCGACTGGGAGCTCATGACCCCGTTGAATATGTGAGGGTAGAGGTACAGGGCCAGTGCGCTACCTATGGCTAGGGTCAGGTAGTCGATGTAGAGGTTCCTCTTGAGGGTCAGGTCGCCAGTCGGAAGCGGATCCCTGGCGAGCCCAGAGAACAACCCTGCGAAGCCCTTGACGTCGCCTAGCACGACTGCTAAGAGGGCTACCACTGTGAACCAAAGGAGCACGTCCTTAAGTATTGAGCCAAGCGCGGATCCCCTCAGCCCGCTCCTGTAGGTGAAAGCTGCCAGGACGGCAAAGGCTAGCAGAAGCGAGATCTCGGAGATCGCCCTCGAGCTCGCGGCGCCAGCGAGGAGGACCTCAAGGACGGCCCTCATCCCGTCTATCTGGACTGCCATGTAGGGCAGCACGGCGACAATGCCGGTCACGGCAATGACCACGCCGAGGGTCCTGCTCCGGTGCCTCCTCATCACGATCTCTGCCGTGGTCAGGGCGCCGGTCTCCCTGGCCTCGTGCCATAGCCTGGGCATGGTCACGTATGCCAGCAGGAAGGTCACGGCGTACGGTACCGTGAAGAATATTATGGCCCCAGAGGTGAAGGCCAGGGAAGGTACGCTGACGAGCGTGTACGCGGTGAACACGTCTGCGCCCAGCAGGAACCAGACGATGACGGGACCGAACCTCCTGCCCGCTATTGACCACTCCTCAAGGCCCCTGCCCCCCCTCCTGAACCTGGCCCCAAGGAAGCCCAGTATGGAGAGAGCGGCCACTGTCACCGCGAATAGCATTACCTCAGCCAGGCTCACCCCTTCCTCCCCCCGCACTCTGAAACGATGGCCGCCGTGCCAATTGACAGGCTGAGCACGACCAGCCAGGCAAGCTGGTACCAGTAGAAGAACGGGATCCCCAGGAGCTCAGGGGCCACACGGTTGTATAGGGGCACCGGTATTATCATGACGAGTGGTACGAGAAGCGCTAGGACCTCTATCAGGCGGCCCCTGGAGCCCCTACATATTCCCATTCCATCACCTTTCACCTCACGGCTGGCGTGCGGTTAGGCTTATGCTCTTTTAAGCCTTTCCCATATTTCTCCCAGGCCTTCATGTATACAGAGTTGGATATAGGTGGGGGGCCTTCATCTAGTATTACTTAGCGCCTCCCGACATAGGGGGAACAGTGGTAGATCCTAGCGGGGGCTGGTTGAGCCAGCAGCAGAATAAGGCCGTCAGCAAGGACGACCTTGAGGCCTACCTTAGGAAGAGGATCGAGCAGCTGGAGGAGGAGCTGAGGGCCCTCAAGACGCTCCTTGAGTACCTAGAGGACAGCGGGAAGGCTAGCCCTACCGAGAGGGTTGAGGACGTCAGGGTGGGGAGGAGGAGGGTTGCGAGGATACTGAGGGGCGACAGCTACGTGAGAGCCGTGCCTGAGCTCCCGCTCGCCCTACCGAGGGAGATAAGGGAATACCTTCAGACCGTTGAGGCAGAAATAAGGGCCTACCAGGCCAGGTCAGGGGAGCCAGGGGAGGGTGAGGGGGTCAGGCTGAGCGTGAAGGAGAAGCCCGATGGCTCTGTCTCCGAGGTCAAGTTCGACGGCCTCTTCACGACACTTGAGGTGTTGAAGGCAAAGGCCGCCCTCAAGTATGCCATGGAGACGGCATATGATGTTTACAGGGCCCAGATGAAGTCAAGTGACGAGGAGGCCCATCAGGAGGTAGATGAGGAGGGCGGTGGGGAGGAGGCAAGCTAACAGTTTTGTCCCGCCTGGCCTCTCCAGGACCAGGGAGATTATGGCAACGACGGCGGAGCTGATAAAGGGCTTCATGAGGTCTGCGGCACAGCAGGTTTACGTCGTCACGGCAAGGACGCCAGGGGGGGACTACGCGGCCCTCACCGTCAGCAGCATGACGAGCCTTTCAATCAGCCCTCCCCTCGTACTCATGTGTATAGACAAGTCGAGCAGGAACCACGGGGTGCTCCTTGAGGCGGAGCACTTCATAGTGACGCTGCTGGGAAAGGACGACGAGTGGATTTCGAGGATTATGGCAGAGCCCGGCGACCCGCTGTCTAAGCTGAGGGCAGTGGACTACGTGGAGGGGCCCTACGGCCCTCTTATCCCAGGGGCCAGGCCCTACCTGGTCGCCAGGAAGTGGGCGGTCTACGAAGGTGGGGACCACTCAATAATAGTCGGAGAGGTGATAGATGGACAGGTGGTTGAGCAGCCCTGCCCCCTGCTCTACCACAACAGGTCCTATAAGGTGCCCGAGGGGTGCCGCTAAGCGTTTTAACTTGCCCACGTTAGCCAAAGCGTAAAAAGGGTGTCAGGCTCGGAGGGCCAGGCAGTCAAGTGGACGATCTGGGGTGGATCGCATTGGCGTTCGGAGGTCCCGCGGTGCCTTACGTTCCCACTAGGCCTGAGGTCCTCGAGCTTGTCTTCGAGGCGCTTGACCTGAAGGCGGGTGACGTACTCTACGACCTAGGCAGCGGGGACGGCAGGATCATCATAGAGGCCGCCAAGAGGTACCCAATAAGGAAGGCCGTTGGAGTTGAGCTAAGGGATGAGCTCGTCAGGGAGGCGACGGAGAGGATAAAGAGGGAGGGACTTGAGGGGAGGGTCGAGATAGTCCACGGGGACTTCTTCAGGGTCCCAATAAAGGAGGCCACGGTCATCTACATGTATCTGCTGACAAGCGTGAACGAGGCCCTGAAGCCGAAGCTGAGGCAAGAGCTGAGGCAAGGCACCAGGGTCGTCACCCTCGACTTCCAGATACCCGGCTGGAGGCCTGTGAGGGTCGTGGGGGACAAGACTGGTTGGCAGAGGACGCTCTACGTGTACGTCATTGGTGACTCTGACGCCTGACAACAAGCAAGGCTATCGCGGCGGCTACGGCCACGGCGAGGGCGGCCCCGATTTCACCCCCTTTGATGCCCCCTTCGTAAAGCTCGATTATTGTCACGTGGTCGGACCCTGGCCTAATTCCAACGAGGTAGTACTTCCCGCCTAGGTAGCCCGCGTAAATTATAAGCCGGCCACCGGAGAGTGATGTAACGTTCTTGATGGGACCCTGCCAGACCGCAATGAATGTAAGCGGTGAAGTGTAATTGACGCCCACAACTGTCGACCTCAGGCCGAACACCTCGGTCTCAGGGGCGTCAGATACTATGATGCCCCACGGAGACCAGAAGGCCCCCACCACGGAAGTCCCCTGAGGCAGGAACCTTGAGACGTTCATTAAAACGTAGGTGGTGAGATTGAAGTACACAAGGATGGGCTGAAGAGAGACAGCCTCATTTGACGAGGATCCGGCGAACACCGCGCCGTGAAAGAGGAGGGAGTCCGATACGAGGGACGTATCTACGGCTAGGTACTCATATGAGGGGAGGTCGAGGGTCTGATTAAACTCGCTTAGGACCTTGAGGCTCATGGAGTGCGGATCTATGATGGCGGGGTAAAAGGCGTAGATGTTGGAGATAGGTGTTAAGAGGTACTTTATCTCCTCACCGTAAAGCATTCCCCTAGGGCCTGCCTGGAGGTCTACTACCTCAACGCCCGGAGGGAGCGAGATCTCCTTACCCGGCGTGACACCTGTTGGTGTTATCGTCCAGGCGGCAACGATGTCAGGGGACTCGCCATAAATGGCGAGAGCGACGGGGTTCTCCAGGGAGGCTATAACCGTGTTGCCGACGACCGCAAGGGCCTCGCACACCTCGTTACCGGTGGTCAGGTTTACCGTGTGGGTGGTTCCGTTCGGGTACACTAGTTCAAGGTAGACCTCGCCACTGGACAGGTTCTTGCTCAGCTGTGAGAGGCAGAGATAGGGGCCTGATGGCGACAGGTAGGGCACAACGTTGGGAGGGAGGTAGTTAACAACGCTGTAGCTCCGCGAGCTTAAGTTGTAGAGGGCAAGATACGAGCCGGCCGACCCTGTGAAGAGCATGAGGAGGCCGTAGGGCTGGAGGGGTGAGACTGACGTCAGCTGAACGCCCTGGGAGGGGAAGGCGAGCTCCGTAACGACCCTGGAGGAGAGCTGCGGCCCTGAGTAGGCGAGCGCGGGCGTATACGCCGTCACCGCGATAACTATCGCCAGCGCGATGAAGGTCAGCACAGCCAACAGAGGCGTTCTTGCCCTCAAGGCGCCCAACCCCCGGCTAGCTCATCTATGGTGAGGCCCCCAAATGACGACCCTGAGAGGCCGTAGTACCTCTCAGCTAATTTCCTCACGGCGCTCCTCACTGTGGCAAGGGCTTCGTCGAAACTGACGCCGAGCTCCCTGGCGACCTCAGGCCACTGCCTGCCCTGGAGCACCTTCAGTACAGTTGCCTTCTCCTCCGTGTCGCTGAGAAGGCCCTGATCCATGGGCGCTCTCTCCCAGTAAAGGCTCACAACCTCCCTTATTACGTCATTCACCGTCTCATATGTCATGGTTCCATAGAGGTAGGCGGACAGCCTCTGTGCCTTCAATTTGGTGAGCAGCCTCACCGAGTCAGTGAGGGGGCCGGAGGCCCTGAGGAGCGCCGACGCTATTTCCGGCTCCATGCCCCTATAGGTGTCCTGAAGGCTGCCGAGGAGCTTCTCCTTGAGCTCCCTGGCCGCGACGCTCGCCAGCTTCCTGGCCTCTTCGCTTATGGGCTTGAGCACGAGGACCGTGAACTCACCGCTCACTGGGTTGCGGTCCGGGCTTATGTGTATGACGGAGAACCCGTTCCTCGTCCAGAATCTTACGAGCTTGTCACTGACCCCAAAGCCGCTCCCGACCCAGTCAAGCCCCCTCTTCACGGCCTCCTCATAGACGTAGGAGAGGAGCCTCGAGCCTATCCCCTTGTCCTGCACGCTCGGGTGAGTCGCTATCCTTACTACTCTCCAGCCCCTTAGCGTGCCGAAGACGGGGACCCTGAGGTGCTTGATAACCCTGTCAGGTATAATGTTGCCCTTCGTCTTGTCCTGGTTGAGGAGCGTCGCGCACAGGTCAGGGTCAAGCCCGCCCTCAGCGGCGAGGAGGGCGGCCGACACGACCTTGCCGCTCGTTGTCGCAACGGCCCTTATTGAGTAATGTGGGGCGTCAGCCATGAGGGCCAGGTCGTCAGGCTCGTTCCTGTAGTGGGCCTGAACGTATATCCCAAATATCTGCCTCAGAACGGGCTCCATCTTCTCTGAGAACAGCTCCTCCGGCTCAGCCGTCACGTAGCTAAGCCTTCCCTCCCTTATGTCCTCTAGGTCTCTGTCGTCAAGCTCGGCAGGCTCTGCGTCAAGCAGGAGCACGTCGAAGACCCAGGCCTCTACTGGGTCATCGCTTGAGTACCTTATGGGCTCCTCCATCTCGTATGTCCTCAGCTGGGTGTGAGGATCCCTCTTGACCTCGCCTAGGAACCTGACGCTGAAGCCCCTCCCTGCGCCCTCATAGCCATGTACAGTTGAGGCAACCAGGATCCTGTTGTGGGCCCTCCAGACCCTGTGGAGTAGAGGGACGGGGAGGCCACTGGCTTCGTCGATTATGACGAGATCGGCCCTCAGGTCAGGGACCTGGGCAGGCCTCACGTAATCGACCCTGAATCCCTCCCCCCTGAACCCCTTGACCCTGTCCCCGGCCCTCTCGACCTTAACGTCCATCTTCACTGAGTCGAAGGCCCTTTGGGCGAGCTCCATGAGGCTCTGGGTGTTCTCAAGGTCAGGCGAGGTTATGATGACCCTGACCCTCCTCTTCGACGTCTGCCTCAGGACCTTAATGAAGCCGACCAAGGAAATGCCGGCGGCGCAGCTCTTCCCCCTTCCCCTATCGGCAGTAATGACGAGCATCTTCTTCTCACCCTCCTCCGGCGGCTCAACCAGCCACTCCGCTGCCCTTATCGCGTTGACCTGGTCCTGTGTAACGGCTAGCCCGTAGATCTCCTCCGGGAACCTGCCGTTCGTGGGAATCTCTATCCTCCTCTCCTTGGGCTGCGATGGTGGGATCGGCTCGCCGCTTATGACTTGGTCAGAGTCGAGGTCGATGACGAAGATGTTCCTGTTATGCTCTATTAGCTTCCTCTTGAACCAGGTTATGAAGACGTGCCTCGGCTCCTGGTACCCTGGCACGAGGAGGTTCTTCTTAAAGTCCGTGAGCCGTGTATCCCACGTGTCCCACTTAGGGGCCTGTACTATGATTATCCCTCCCCCCTCCACGATGCCAGTGAGTATGCCGACCCTGTTGGGCTTGAGGTCATTTACGAGGTCCAGAATGAGACCATTGTAGGTGGCCCCCAGGTACCTCTTGGCGTCCTCAGCCTTGGTTATGGTGAGCCTGGTCATGTTGCACCTCTCCTTCACGGACCTCTTGACGAGCTCCTTCCTCAGCTGGGAGTCCTCGTATTCGTCGTTGAACGCGTAGAGGACATTAACTGTCTCCTTGCCCTTAATCTCCCTGACGACGGACTCATAGGTTATCAGAACGCTTGCCGTGGCGACCCCAACCTTGACAGGATCGCTCCCGCTGAGGACGACCATTAGCCTCTTCTTTGAGGCGACCGAGGCCTTGATCGCCCTCCGCAGGAGCCTCCTGAGCCTGAGGATGGCCTCAGGGAGTGGCTTTCCGAGCTCGTAGGAGGCCTCTCCTGCCTCCTCCCTTATCCTCTCCCTCTCCTTAGGGCTCCTGCGGACCAAGCGGGGTCACCACGGCGGACAAGGCCGGTCAGCTGCGCCGGTATCAAGGCCTAGAAAGGTAATAAAGCCTGGCAGCATGAGGTCGGACCCCCTCCACTCCTTAATAGCGCCCAGGTAAGACCACAAGGGGGGCCAGTTGGAGTCGAGGATACTAAGGAGGCCAGCGCTGTGCCAAGCGTGCGGGGCGCCAGGCCTTTACACCTATGAGCTTAGGGGTCCCGTCGAGAGGGACAACGAGAAGTACGTTGAGGTCAGCTACTCCTTCAAGTGCGAGATATGCGGACATGAGGACAAGGGGCGGCTCTTCGTTCCGCTTGAAGCCCTCTACAGGATAAGGCACCTGTTGGTCCCAGAGGCCCTGGCCCTCGTCGAGAGGGTTAAGGTTATATCCGACGTAGTTCCCTTGGGGCTCAAGGCGGAGGCAGGCGCCGAGGCGCAGGACCACGCCTAGACATGCCTGGCGCAGACGCTCTTCATCAGGAGGGAGTCCTTTTCAAGTATGGGGCTCTCGCTGATAACGACCGCGTCTATCCCCGTCTCAACGTATGCCCTACACACGATCTCCCACTCCGGGCCGAACCCCTCCTCGGAGAGGGTGTGGTGCTCCCTCTCGCCCCCCTTTCCATACTCTATCTTCGAAAAGTGGGTGTGCAGGGGTTTCACGGCCCACGAGCCGAGCTCCCCCTCGAACCTCTCGACGATCCTGACAACCTCTTCGACGCTGTTTATAGCCCTGCCCTCCGACCTGGCGTGGAGGTGGGCCCAGTCAACGGCTGGCCTGAGCCTATCGTGTGACTGGCATATCTTGATGGTCTCGTCAACGTCGCCGACCTGTGACTCCTTGCCGGTCGTCTCAGGAGCGAGCCATGCCACCTTCAGCTCAAGGCCTTCAAGGAGCTCCCTAAGGGCGCTTATCACCCTCTGGAGGGCCTCATCCCTACTTGCGTTTCCCTTGACGTAACCTGGGTGGAACACTACTGCGTAGGCGCCCATCCACTCCGACGCCATGGCGGCCTCCCTTAGCCTCTCTATGCTCCTCTTCACGGTGTCCTCCTCCGGGCTCGACAGGTTGATGAAGTAGGGGGCATGCATGCTGAGCACCACGTCATTCTCCTCAGCGCTCTTCCTTATGGCCTCCGCCTTCCCCTTCGTGACCCTAACACCCCTGACGGCCTCGTACTCAAGGGCGTCGAGGCCCATCTCCCTGAGGACTGGAGGGACCTGGTCGTAGTCCCCCTTGAAGTCCATCGGCTTCCCCGCTGGACCAAACCTGAGCCTTCCCACTGCCCCTCTCCGCTTATCATATTTACACTGGGCCGTTTAAGGGAGGGTGCCCAGTACCCAAATTAGCTTCATCTACATGTTTAGCGAAGGGAAGACGTAATTGGCATCTACAGATTTCTGTATAGACACGGACACCAATATTTAGAATCTCGGGGATCGGCCATGAGGGTCGTGCTCGCCCTCCCTCCCGACGTTCACAACCTCGAGATCTACAAGGTCACAGGCATGAAGGCCCCTCCGCTAGGCCTCGCCTACATTGCGTCGGTGCTCGAGCGGGCTGGCCACAAGGTCAAGGTCGTTGATAGCCCAACGAGGAGGCTCACCCTGAAGGACTGGATATCGGAGGTCAAGTCATTTTCCCCCGACATAGTTGGGGTCTCTATGATGACACCGCTAGCCCCCAAGGGTTACCTGGCCGCCAAGGAGCTGAGACGCGAGCTGCCCGAAGTCCCTCTCGTAGCCGGGGGGACGCACGTAACCTACATGTATGACGAGGCCCTCGACGCCGGCTACGACATCATCGTCAGAGGGGAGGGCGAGTATACAATGCTTGAGCTCGTAGAAGCCCTATGGAAGGCCCAGGACTACCATGAGGCTCTCAGGCAGGTGAAGGGAATAGCCTTCAGGGATGAGGGAAAGACCGTCATAACTCCCGACAGGCCTCTCATAGAGGACCTTGACAAGCTCCCGTGGCCTGACAGGGACCTCCTGGACATGGATAGTTACACCCTGTTCAACAGGCCCGTCAGGATCGCCCACGTCATGGCGAGCAGGGGGTGTCCATATGGGTGCATATACTGCATCACGAGCTACTACTGGGGAAGGAGGTACAGGTACAGGTCGGCCAAGAACGTTGCTGATGAGATCGAGTTCCTGGTAAACAAGTACAACACCAGGACTATCGTTTTCACAGACGACGAGTTCACGGCCAACTGGAGGTTCGTGAGGGAGTTCGTCAATGAGATCAGGTCGAGGGGACTTGACATAAGCTTCTCCTGCGGGGCCAGGGTGGACCACGTGAACAGGGACATAATGAAGCTCCTCTATGACAATGGCTGTGACGCCCTCTACTTCGGCGTGGAGTCCGCGAGCCAGGAGACCCTGAACAGGATAGGCAAGAAGATAACTGTTGAGCAGGCCAAACGCGTCTTCCAGTGGAAGAGGGAGCTGGGGGGCTTCGCGACGGGGGCCTTTATACTTGGGTTCCCGTGGGAGACAGCACAGGACATGAGGGAGACCGTAGAGCTGGCGGTTAAGCTCCAGCCCGACTACGCCCAGTTCACAGCACTGACCCCTTACCCAGGCACTCCGCTCTGGGACTTCGCCGTCAAACATGACCTTATAGTTGACAGGAACTGGGAGCACTACACGACTGTGAGGCCCGTAGTAAGGGGGTTCCACTTTACGGCCGAGCAGCTTGGGAGGATGCTGATCTACGCGTACAGGAGGTTCTACCTGAGGTGGGGCTTCATAGCGCAGGAGTTTAAGGCCCACAGGCTAGGTGACCTAATTTCCGTCCTAGGACGCGAGGTCGTCTCTGTGTTTGGTGATGCCCTCGGCAGGGTCTTCGAGCCCCTGAGGTGGGGGGGTGAGGAAGGTGAGTGAGCCGAACGCAGCCATGGATGAGCTCGGGAAGGGAAGGGGCGACATAGGTCACCTGCTGGCTGGGGTCAGGCTCGTCTTCAATAACCCGGTCACCAGGGCCGCCCTTAGGCTTGCGACTAGGACTGTGAGGGTAAGGTATGAGGACGGCAGTGAGAAGGAGGCCCCCCTCATATATCACGCGCTGAGCGCCTTCGTTGGCGAGAGGATCTCGCAGTGCCCTGTGTACGCCAGGTTCCTCATCCCAGTTATAAACAAGACCATTGAGGTAGGCGTCAAGGTCCTTCACGGTGACGTGGAAGACGTCAGGAAGTCTATTGAGGACCCCGCCATAAGGAGGGGGGTTGCCCTTGTCATGAAGGGGCTTGGCCTATACGGCGTCACCGTGCCTCAGAAGATGCCGGCCCCGTTCCTGATAGTGTGGAACTTCACTAACATGTGCAACCTCAGGTGCGTCCACTGCTACCAGAGGGCGGGGGCGCCCACGCCTGACGAGCTGACCCTGGAGGAGAAGCTGAGGGTTGTCGATGAGCTGGACAGGGCTGGGGTCGCGTCTATAGCCCTAAGCGGAGGGGAGCCGACTATACACCCACACTTCCACAGGGTCCTTAAGGAGATAGCCTCAAGAGGGATCCACGCCGCAGTTGCCACGAACGGCTGGCTTTTCGCCAACATAAATGAGCTCCAGAGGGCAAAGGATGAGGGCCTCAAGTACGTTGAGGTCTCTGTTGACAGCGCTGACCCGGACACACACGACAAGTTCAGGGGAGTGAAGGGCTCCTGGGAGAGGGCTGTGAAGGCCCTTGAGAACGCTGTTAAGCTCGGCATGGATCATGGCATGGCCGTAACGATAACAAAGGTGAACATAGGTGAGGTCAGGGAGATACTTGACCTCGCCGAGGATATAGGCGTCAAGAGGGTGATATTCTTCAACTTCGTCCCCACGGGCAGGGGGCTCGACAACATCTGGCTCGACCTGGACCCAGTCGAGAGGGAGAAGTTCCTGAGGGAGATCTACCTTGAGATGAAGAGGAGGCCCGGCCTCCAGATAGTGAGCACCGCGCCTCAGTACGGCAGGGTCGCGCTCCAGGTGAGCGGCGGGCAGGAGGTGGCGCCTACTCACTTCGCGGTCAGCGGCGACCCGATAGTTAAGGCCGTCGCTGAGTTCGTTGGCGGCTGCGGCGCCGGGAGGATCTACGCAGCGATACAACCTAACGGCGACGTGGCGCCTTGCGTGTTTCTCCCGATAACCGTAGGCAACCTGAGGAAGCAGAGCTTCTGGGACGTATGGACTACGTCGCCCCTATTCCAGGACCTCAGGGACAGGGAGAAGCTGAAGGGCTTCTGCAGGGCCTGCCCCTACCGCAACATATGCGGCGGCTGCAGGGCGAGGGCGTACGGCTACTTCGGGGACCCCCTTGCCCCAGACCCCGGCTGCGTCTATAACCTCAGGGACTGGCAGTCCCTGAAGGCAAGGGCCCCAAGGGTAACTCTGCTTGCCACGGATGGAGATGAAAGTGGGGCCAACCAGGTCGATCAGAAGTGAGGGCAGGCCCGCAGACTAAGCCAGGGCGGCCTCGATCTCCTGCTGCGTCAGGCCAAGGCCAATCCCAAGCAGGGCGGACCTCAGGTTGTCAAGGTCGACGCTGAGGAGCACGAGGGCGGCCGCCAGCAGGGCGGGTGTGTAAGGGTAACCCTCGTACTGGGCGTTAGCGGCCCTCACAGCTGTAACCCTTGCTGTCCTCCTGATGGAGGCCATTATGTCCCTGGGGCCCTTCCCCTCTGCCTTGACGTACCTAAGGATGCCGGATACGTCCATGGCAAGGGAGATCACGTCAGCCCCAAGGTTCCTCTCATAGGCTGAGGAAAGGGCGGCCCAGCTGAGGCCGCATATGGTCCTCTCCGGTAGGACCCTTGCGAAGGTCCTCGGGTTCACACTCAGGACCCAGGCCTCTACTGCCGCGAGCCCGACCCTCTCCTCGATGAGGGGACAGATCACCTTCTCGGTCTCGACCCTGTCCTGGCCACCGATAGAGTCCAGGGCCCTAAGTAATGTCGAGGCCTGGGCGGAGAGGCTATACCACGTGAAGACCTCAGGGGACTTCACCTCCGAGAAGGCCTGCATGGCTTCGGTGAGCAGCCTCCTCAGCTGGGACCCCTTTACAGTGTCTGGAAGCCTTGTGATGGAGGGGGAGGCCTCGAGCTCTGCAATTACGTTGCCTATTTCAGAGGAGGACCACTCAACCGAGGGCAGCCACTTTGGCAGTGAGGACCCCTCAGCGAGGGCCCTGGCTACCGTGAAGATGTCCTCAACTTCCCTCATGAGGGCGAAGGAGCTTACGAGGGGCTTTGCCTCGTCTGGGGAGAGCCTGTCGAGCTCGTCAACTGCTGAGAAGAACAGCTGGGCTATCTTCCTCTCGAGCGTCCTGATGTCCTTGGCGTCCGATATCGAGGAATACGCGGACTCCCTCAGCGATGCCAGAGCCTCGGCCAAGGGTGGTGCCAGGTCCCTTACCCTGGGCCCAAGGAGGCCGGCCTTGAGCGCCCTAAGCCTGGGCACCACCTTCGCGTAGAGGGAGGGGCTTCCCATCAGCTCACTCACCGGACGCGAGCTTCTTGATGGAGTCTATGACGGCGCTCACGGCCCTCTCGTAGTTCTGGGCCGCCCTCTTCCTGAGGTCAGACTCCACTAGCTGAAGTCTTTTCGCTAGGTCAGCGTCTATCTTTGCCGCCTCGCCCCTGTACAGGTCCTCGAGTTCCTTAGTGGCCTCCGCCGCTAACCTCGCCGCCTCCTGGGTGATTACGACGGAGGCTGAATCCGCCCTCTTGATGAGCTCGGCCTGGACCCCCTTCACGTACTCCTCTGCCTCCCTTATCGACCTCTCGAGGTCTATCACTGCCTGGAGGAGCTTGTCGACCGGGCTCTTGGACATACGGCACCGTGAGTTCAGGACTTGGGGTCATTTAAAGCCTTTTCAGGCCAAGCGTCAGTGCCCGGCATCATCCCTATAACCCTCTGGCGGAAGTTCCTTAGGGCGTCAGTAATTGGAGAGGGTGCGCGTAATAGGTGACGAGATCCCTTACGCCAGGTGGCTCCTGGCGAGGCTCCGCGACAGGTCAACGGCCCCTGAGGACTTCAGGAGGTACATGAGGGAGGCGGGGAGGCTCATAGCGATCTACGCCTCAAGGGACCTTGAGTGGGTGAAGGTCTCTGTCACGACCCCCCTTGGAGCCCCAGCTGAGGAGCTTGACCTCGCCTCACCACCGCTCGTCGTTGGCGTCCTTGGCGCGGCCCTGCCTCTCGTCGAGGGCTTCACAGAGGTTTACCCAAGCTCAAGGATAGGCCTTGTAGCCGCCAGGAGGTTTGAGGAAAAGGAGGGGGTCAGGGTTGAGCTCTACTATAGGAGGCTCCCGAGCGTTCATACCGGCGTGACCGTTGTTCTGGACCCGATGCTAGCAACCGGCAAGACTGTTGGCAGGGTTGTTGAGGAGGTCAAGAAGGTCGGGGCCGGGAAGGTGATAGTGGGCTCCGTCATAGCCTCTAGGCCTGGCCTCAACTACCTGACCCGCCTCCACCCCGACGCAACAATATACTCCCTCGCGGTGGACCCGGACCTCAACAGCTCGTTCTTCATCGTGCCGGGGCTAGGGGACGCGGGCGACAGGGCCCTTGGGGTCACGCCTGACTAGCGCCTGCCCTGTTGCTCCTCCTGTTGAGGAGCAGCTCCTCTATCCTCTTCCTGACGACCGGCCTCGCCGTAAAGGCCGCGAGGGTCCTCAGACCCTTGTCGCTTAGCCACTGTACCTTCGACTCCGCCATCAGGGCCCTGGCTGCGTACACGGCCTCGGGCTCGTTCGCGGCTATCTTTGACGCCACCTCTTCCACCTTGGCCCTGAGCGCCTCAACGCTGTCAACAACGTCGTTAACCAGCCCATACCTCATGGCCTCCTCAGCTGTTATCATCTCCCCCGTCAAGACCATGTACGCCATTAGCTTTGGGTTTGAGAGGAGCACCCCTATTGTTGGTGAGGCCGGCGGGACCATGCCGTACTTGACAGGAGGCAGGCCAAGCCTTGCCCACCTGACTGCGTAGGCAAGGTCTGAGGCGTGGATGATCTCCATACCTGCTCCAAGGGCGTACCCATTCACGGCCGCTATGATGGGCTTCCTGCATGAGAAGACGGCCCTGCAGACCCCGCCCAGCCCCTCATACATGAGCCTCCAGGCCTCGTCAGGTGTCTGGATCGAGGCCGTCTCCTTCAGGTCGACGCCACCCATGAAGAACTTCTCCCCAGCCCCCGTGATCGCCACGACCACGGTGTCACCGCTGACGCACTCTCCCTCTATCGCGCCCCTGACCTCTATCATGTCCTTGAGGCCAAGCGAGTTGCCGACCTCCTGCCTGTCAATAATGACCCAGGATACGTCCCCCGACCTCTCAACCCTCACCGTCATGGCTTAAACCTAGGACGCCCTTACCATGGGTCCTTTAAGCTTTTGCACGCTCGTGGTTTCTACCGACAAGTATGTACGCCAGCTCCTCCCCATCAGCTACAACCACAAGGGCGTCCCTGGGCAGGAGCGAGTATATGGAGGCGTACGCCCCGAAGGCAGCGGCCGCCAAGACGCCAAGGTAGCCTACCTTGATGAGGAAGGGCCAACTTGGCCTGAACGGAAGCTCTATAAGGAGCCCGAGGGCGACCGTTATTGAAATGACAAGGGCCACGGCCGCCCTCGCGCCACCTGGCCTCAGCCTTATCGTCCCCTTAAGGCTCCCCCTTAACCTCACCTCACCCACTGACGTGAAGACCACGACGTCATCCCCCTCAACCCTGTAGCCCAGGGCCTCACCAACTAGCCTCAAGGCGCACCAAGGCTGAGCCACGGCAGGGAGTTATTATGTTGGACCGCATAGATGGCTGGGCAGCACCTTGAGCGAGAGACCGGGGCAGATCTCAAGGGCCCTCAGGGCGATATGGCAGAGGGTCAGCGAGCATAGGGTCATGAGGTATCTCGCCTCGATTACATCATATAACAGGATCCAGGGGACCATAGGTCTTGTCGACGCCGCCAGGTACGTTCAGGAAAGCCTGCTAGGCGACGCCGGTGATTCACTTGAGGTTGAGCTCGTGAAGTTCGGGGGTACTGGGGTTCCGGAATGGATCCAGGCGCCCACAGGGTGGGCTATACATGACGCAAGGGTCAGCGTTGGCGGCAATTCGCTGACCCTTGAGGTTCACCCCACGCTCGCTGTGGCCCACTCACCGCCAAGCGGTGGCGTGGTCTCCGGGGAGGCTGTTGTGATTGACAGAGGCTGGTGGAGGCCTGAGGCCTACACAAACGCGAAGGGCAAAATTGTCGTCAGCCCTGGGAACCCCTACATCGTCTACAGGCTCTCCCTCGAGGCTGGGGCAGCTGGGGTCGCTCTCTACACGGAGGGGGCACATGGAGAAGCCGTGCCATACAAGGGCCTCTTCCTGAGCAGGGCAGAGGCGGCAAACTTCACCATACCCGCTGTCTCGTTACCGAGGTCGCTGGCAGAGTCCCTAAGGGGAGGTGGCAGGAGCATCTCGATCACAGTCGACGCCGACGTGAGGAGGGACCCTGGCTTCCCTATAGTGGTCGCCTGGATAGGGGACAGGGAGAAGCCGGGCCCCGCCCTCGTGGCCCACGTCTGTCACCCCACCCCCAGCGCTAACGACAACGGAAGCGGCGCGGCCGCGCTTATGGAGGCCGCCGTCGTACTCTCCAGGCTTGTCGACTCGGGCGAGATCCAGCCCCCATCGCAGACGCTTAGGTTCATCTGGGTACCTGAGTACACCGGCAGCTCAGTAGTCCTAAGCAAGAACTTCAGGGGCCTCGTGACTGATGTGATAAACTTCGACATGGTGGGGGCGGAGCCAGGTGACGGCAACGGACCAATAAGGGTAGTCTCATCATCTGCATCTACCCCTGGCGTTGCCGACGCTTCCCTGTTCGAGGCCGTCCAGGCCGTGTCGGACCTTTCAGGCTTCTCCAGCGTGTCGCTTGTCCAGTACGAGCCCGGCAGCGACCACGATATAGCTGCTGCCCTTGGGATACCTTCAGCCATGCTAAATGGCTGGCCTCACAGGTTTTACCACACTGACCTAGACGACCTCGATAGCGTCTCTAGGAGGGCCCTCGGGTTCTCGTCAGCGGTGGCCGCGCTCTCCGCCTTCATAGTCTCTTCCACACGCCCTGACCCGACTGGGTTTAGGCAGGCGCTGCTGGAGAGGCTCGTCCTCAGGCACCTCGCAAACGGGGACGAGGTTGCGGCCAGGCTAGCTGGGAGCGTATTAGCCTCCGTCCTTGGCGTTCAGCCTCTCTCAACCCCGCCGGAGGGGTACCCTGTTAAGGTCGGAATGAGCGTTAAGTTGAGGCCCCCCATAATCGAGTCAACCAGGTGGGTGGCCAGGAGGTCGCTTGACGCCGCGCTCAGGATTGCCGAGCTGATCCAGGCAGGTGGCCAGTACGCTGCCGCAGCGTATCAGACCGAGGGGGTGTTCCTCCTCGCTCCGGACCGCGACTTAGGGGAGGTTGCGGCGCTCGTCGCTGCTGAATACGGGGACAGGTGGGCTAGGCCCGACTGGCTCGTGAGCTACCTTGAGCTCCTTGCTGACATTAAGCTTGTAGAGCTCTCGTAAAGTTAGAACGCTGGGACAAGCGTATCATCAAACGCCTTAGGGCTCGGCCTGCGGCTTGCGCTTCCCCAGCCTCATGAGGGATATGTGATAGTGGACTTCTCCCTAACCATGTGGCCGTCCTGCTTTGCCTTGACGGCTAGGAGAACCTGAGGACCGGCTACAAAACCCTCGCCGGGCCCAGGTTGGCCTTCTCAGGAAAAAGGTAATCTCGATAGGTCACATGGGGTCCAGGGGTCCCAGGAGCGGCTGCTGAAGTCGCTGCGGAAGCTCGATTTGTGGGCCAGCAGGCGAGATAACGGTCTCAGAGGTAGTCCCAAACGCCTGCTCCCCTGTAGTTATACACTATAGACTTGTAGGCCGTGACGTACTCTATGGTGTAGCCTATGCCCTCCCTTCCAATGCCTGAGTCCTTCATGCCCCCAAATGGGTAGTAGGCTATTCCGTGCTTGGGGTAGTCGTTTATGTAGACGGCCCCAACCTCAAGCAGCCTCGCCGCCTTCCTTATCTTAGTTATGTCATGACCAAATATGGCCGCGTCAAGGCCGTACCTCCTCCCATTGGCGAGCGCGATGGCAGTGTCAAGGTCCCTCACCTTGACTATGGCGGCAAGGGACGCGAACACCTCCTTGTTGTACATGTAAAGTGAGGGAAGCCTCTCGGCGTCAACCTCTATGAGTGTGGGCTTGATGTAGTTCGGCCCGAGCTCCTCAACCTTCTCGCCGCCGAAGAGCACCCTGCCCCCCTTTGAAACGGCGTCCTTAGCGGCCAACATCACTTCGTCTGCCGTCGCGACGTCGATGAGGGGTCCCATGTCAGTAGAGGGGTGCCTGGGGTCCCCAACCTTGACCTTCGAGAGGTCCTCAACGACCTTCTCCTTCAGCCCGTCATAGACCTCGGGCTCCGCAAGTATGAACTTCACTGAGTCGCACCTCTGGCCAGAGTAGCTTGTAATCCCTGTGACTATCTTTGACGCAGCCTGGTCAACGTCCGCGTCGTTTAGCACGATCGCTGGGTCTCCACCTCCGAGCTCCATGACGTACTGCTTTACGCCGGCCTCCTTCATGACCTCGATGCCAGTCTCGGTGCTCCCGGTGAACGAGACCGCAGCTATCCTCCTGTCGCCCAGGAAGGCGCCCATGTCCCTTCCGCCAACCGGGAGGACCGCAAGGGCCTCAGGAGGGAAGCCTGAGTCGACAAGGACCTTGGCGAGGGCAAGGGTTGGAAGCGGGTCAGAGCTGGCCGGCTTGACGATGAC
>JBMFIT010000008.1:0-31505 GCA_049974445.1 Acidilobus sp. | reverse complement strand
CTCGAGGGCACCCCATAGTGGGGGAAGCCGCCAGCTGGCGTGAAGAAAGCTGCATTATCACTTATCTCAAGGATCCTCTTGTTGTACTCGGTCCTCCTGTGGAACCCCATCTGGCCAGGCTGAGGTATCTCCCACCACGTGCCCTTGCCGTGGCTCCTGGCCCCGACCCCCCTGGCGCCCTTCCTGTGCTTGTGCCACCTCGGAAGTACCTTGACCCCAAACCTCTTCGTCTCACCCTGGAAGCCCTTGCCCCTGGTGACTGCGATCACGTCTATCATCTGGCCGGGCTGGAACACGTCGTGGACAGCTATCGTCTTGCCAAGCATCGAGGCGGCGTAGTCTAAGGCTGCCCTCATGTTGTTGGGAGAGGCGACCTTAACCTCCAGCAGGTCTGGGGCCTTCTTGCTGAGGCCCCCGACCAGCTTAGGCTGGGATGCCAATATGACCCTGATCTCCCTGAGGTCAGAAAGGGCGGACTCCAGGGACTTGAGGTCGGCCTCCATGTTGAACTCGCCAAGGGTGCTGATTCTCCTGTTCAGCTCGAGCTCAAGTGGGGGCCTGGCCCAGGCCTCGCCTAGCGCGTAGAGTCCCCTGTTCTCGTCAAAGGCGTACCCCCTGACGGCAAGAACGTACAGGGGTGGGGCCTCAAGCACAGTCACGGGCCTGAAGACCTCCTTGCCGAAGGTAGGCGAGCCCTGTCTGTTGTCGACTATGTAGACGTGGGTCATGCCTACCTTGTAGCCGAGGAAGCCTAGCAAAGTAGGCTTCTGGATGCTGATCTCAGGCCAGGTCTTGACCCTAGCTACGAGCTCCTCTGCCCTCTTCCTCGGCGCGAACGCTAGGCTCCCTCTTCTCGGCGCTGACTTCTTACGATGACCCACTGCTTAGCACCTCGCCTTAGCGGCCTAACGAACAGCGCAGCCGGGCGTTTTAAAGGTTGAGGAGGGCGTTAGCCCTTCGTCACCCCAATGGGCCTCATCCTGGCCACGAGCCTCGCGATTCCTACCTCGTGGGCCACCTGCGCCACCCTGTCGACGTCCTTATAGGCCTCAGGCATCTCCTCTATAACGGTGGCCACGTTGCTGGCCTTCAGGTAGATTCCCTTGACCTCGAGCTCCTGGACAACCTCCCTGTACGTCTTCTCCCTCTTCGCCCCTGACCTGCTCATCCACCTGCCTGCCCCGTGCGGGGCAGTGAACCAGGCCCTGACCCCCGTCTCGACGCCGGCGAGAACGTAGCTGGCGGTTCCCATGCTGCCGGGTATCAGGACCGGCTGACCGTAGGGCCTGTAGGCGGCAGGTACCTCAGGGCTCCCCGGGGGGAAAGCCCTGGTTGCGCCCTTCCTATGGATCACAACCCTCTTCCTCTTACCGTCAACGTCATACTCCTCGATCTTAGCTATGTTATGGGCCACGTCATAAACTAGGTGAAGGCCTAGCCTCCCTGGGTCGGTCCTGAAGACGCTCTGGAAGCTCTCCCTGACCCAGTGGGTTATGAGCTGCCTGTTAGTCCAGGCGTAGTTGGCCGCGGCCGCCATTGCTCTGGCGTAGTCCTGGGCCTCCGGCGTGTCGTAGGGTATGCTAGCAAGCTCCCTGTCAGGCGGCACCGTGCCGTACTTCCTCATAACCCTCTCCATGACCTGGAGGTAGTCGCTGGCGACCTGGTGGCCCAGCCCCCTGCTGCCTGTATGTATCATTACCGTGATCTGGCCCTCGAAGAGGCCGTATGCCTTAGCGAGCCTCTCATCGAAGACCTTGTCGACGACCTGAACCTCGAGGAAGTGGTTCCCGCTGCCCAGGGTGCCGAGCTCAGGGGCCCCCCTCCTCTTCGCCGTCTCGCTCACCTTGCTGGCATCTGCTAACCCCCACGAGCCGTTCTCCTCTATTCTCTCTATGTCCTCATCCCAGCCGTAGCCCTTCTGGACAGCCCACCTGACCCCCTCCTCGAGGACCTGGTCGAGCTCTCGCATCGACAGCCTCACCTTGCCCGTGCTGCCGAGGCCGCTTGGGACGTTCTCGTAGATAGTGTCTACGAGCTCCTTGATCCTCGGCTTGACGTCCCTAACTGACAGGTCAGTCCTAAGGAGCCTGACGCCGCAGTTTATGTCGTAACCTACCCCACCGGGGCTTATGACTCCCCCCTCGTCGATGGCCATAGCGGCCACTCCACCTATCGGGAAGCCGTAGCCCTGGTGGCCGTCGGGCATCACAATACTGTATCTCTGAATCCCCTGAAGGCAGGCGACATTAGCAGCCTGGACCAGGGTGAGGTCCTGCCTCATCTTCTCGATCAGGAGGTCGTCAGCGTAAACTATGGCTGGGACCCTCATGCACCCCTTGAAGCCCCTGTCAATCATCCACGTGCCCTTATCGACCCTCTTCAGAGGTACCTCTGGCACGCCTTGCACCCACCCCTCTATGCATAAGGCGGTTTTGAGCCTATCTTTAGCCAAGGCCCCTCAGACGAGAGCATTTCCTCATGCTTCGGCCGGTTTGCTACATATCATCGGGGCCCCTCACAAGATGTCAGGGGAGGGCTAAAGCTACATCATGTCCTGGTCTAATAAGGATACATCATGGGGCCCGGGGCGGGATTCGAACCCGCGACCTCCGGGTCCACAGCCCGGCGCTCTAGCCAGCTGAGCTACCCGGGCCACGGGCCCTTGTGGGCTCCATGGTCATCGGCTACCGCCTCCCTCCGGGCCCTGAGGGTCCGAGGCCCTCGCGGGTTTTTAATTGAAGGGCGCTGGGCCGGCGAGCTAAGGACGACGATGGGGCCCTGACTACTGTGGCGGGCCCGCCGGGACTTGAACCCGGGACCTCCAGCTCCGCAGGCTGGCGCCCTGATCCTGGCTGGGCTACGGGCCCCCTGGGGGGACATTCCTGGACGAGCTTATAAGCGGTCCCTTGAGGCTCTTGGAGAAATATAAACGCTTGAGGCTTCGAGACCTCGTTGGAAGCGAGCGGATTTGAGCCAGAGAACGGCCTCGGTGCCCGCCAGCCTGATAATGATTACGGCCGTATTCCTCGGCCTCGTCGGGGGCGTTGTGGGCTTCATCTACTCTTACCCCCTTCTCCAGGCCGCCTCAAACCCCTCCTCAAACCTAACACGGTCCCTCTACAATGAGGCCATCAGCCAGGGCCTTAACTACACCATTCAACAGGTCCAGGGCCTGATGAGGCAGACCGCCTACACCCTAATGGCCCTTAGCGTCTTCCTGGCCGTCCTCGGCGTCGTCGCCTGGCTCTTCGCGTACAGGCCTGCCATAGCGGGCCAGTATGCAAGGGCTGCACAGGGTGCCTTATTCACTGGCATCCTCTACATCCTCACCTCGCTGGCGGGCAGCCTCTACACCGGCCTGTTTGCCATAATTGGGGGCGTCCTGCTTTTGATAGCCTGGTACAGGCTCAGGTCGTTCTCAAGGGCCCTCTCGCAGCCCACGCAGCCTCCGCCGATGTAGATAGGGCGCCTAGGCCGACGCCTACATCAATCTACTTAAACAGGGTTTTCCAGGCGCCTCCCTGTTAGGTTTTAAGGCGTCAGCCTAACCCCGTTAATCAGCATGGCTGTGCTGCTCGACGGCTCGGCCGTCAGGGTCTACGACCAGCCAAAGGGTAGATGCTTTAAGTGTGGCAGGCCGGCTAGGGTAAGGCTCACTTACGCCAGGGCGTGGCTCTGCGACGACCACTTCGTAGAGTACGTGAAGGAGAAGGTCATAAGGTCCGTCCAGGGGTATGAGATGCTGAAACCCGGCGAGCAGGTCCTGGTAGGGGTCTCAGGCGGCAAGGACAGCTCGGCGCTGATGGACATACTCGACAGGGCATCCGATGAGCTGAAGGTCGATGTGGTAGCTGTCCACATCAACATGGGGATAGGCGACTACTCCAGGGAGTCGATCGAGGCCTTCAGGCAGGCCTGCTCGAGGACGCACAGGGTTAAGTGCCTAGAGCTCGACCTCAAGGATCTCCTGGGGGTATACCTCCCAGACATCCTCAGGAGGATCAGGAGGCCTGCCTGCAGCGTGTGCGGGCTCTTAAGGAGGTACCTCCTGAACGCCCTGGCCCTCGAGCTAGGGGCCACAGCAGTTGCGACAGGCCATCACATGAACGACCTCATGGCGTACGCGGTGAAGAACTTTCTCGGTCAGAGGCTCGACCAGATATCCAAGCTCGGCCCTGTCGAGCAGGGCGAGGCGTCAGCCGTCAGGAGGGTGAGGCCGCTCTATGAGGTCTATGAGGACGAGGCGAGGGCCTACGTAATGACGGCAGGGGTTCCATACACGCCTGCCGTCTGCCCCTTCAAGCCGAGGAGGAGCGTAGAGATGACGATCAAGGAGATGTTAGAGGCCCTCGAGAGGGACAGCCCGAGCATCCTGATCTCTAGCGCCAGGGCCCTCGCCAAGGAGATTGTAAGGTATCCAAGGTCCCAGGAGCCCATGGGCCGCTGCGTTTACTGTGGGATGCCAACTAGCAGGGAGGTATGCGGCTTCTGCTCGCTTACCCGGTCAATACTTGGGAGGCCCATGGGGCCTGAGGTCAGGGAGAAGGTCAGGGACCTGGTCAGCAAGCTCGCGGTTAGCTGATGATCCTCGACAGCCTCGTGAGCAGCCTGGCGCCCTTGTTTGTGACCAAGACCATGTCTTCTACTCTCACGCCGTGGACCCCAGGTATGTAGAAGCCGGGCTCTG
This sequence comes from Acidilobus sp., assembly GCA_049974445.1. Lineage (GTDB taxonomy): Archaea > Thermoproteota > Thermoprotei_A > Sulfolobales > Acidilobaceae > Acidilobus. The sequence goes on along the minus strand of JBMFIT010000008.1, from coordinate 26,818 downwards.
CCGTTACAATCATCCCTGGCTCGAGGACGTCCTTCGAGTTGGGGGCTAGGTAAGGGCTCTCGTGAACCTCAACGCCGACGCCGTGACCAAGCCCGTGATTGTAGAACTTGTCAAGGCCCTCCTTAGCCAGCACAGTCCTGGAGGCCTGGTCAGGGTTCCTGGCCTCTACCCCTGGCCCTATCACGTCTATCGCGGCTGCCTGGGCCTCAACGACGAGCTCGACGAGAACCCTGAACCTCTCACCGCCGTTTCCGTGCCAGAACGTCCTTGTTGCATCGCTGACGTAGCCGTACATGTTGGCTCCGAAGTCCATGAGGACAGGGCCAGGATGCTGGAGCCTGACCGTGGTGGGGGTGTGGTGTGGGAACGCCGTGTGGTCGTAAAACGCGACTATTGTTGGGAAAGCCTCACCCCAGGCGCCCTGCCTCATCAATGACGCGTGGAAAACGGCCTCTACCTCTGCCTCGCTCGGGGAACCCTCGAGGGCGTTCAACGCCTCCCTGAAGGCCTGTTCGGCTGCCGCCGCAGAGGCGGATATGGCCTCAACCTCCCAGTCGTCCTTCACAGACCTGACCTTCCTTATGTCATCACTTACGTCATGGGCGCCTATCGAGGACAGCACCGAACCTAGCGCGTAGGGGGCCCAGCTGTTGTCCGCGCCGACCCTCTTGGCGCCGCAGGAGCCGAGGACCCCCTTTACGACGTCCTCAAGGCCTCCTAATAACAGGTCGCTGTGCGGGACGGCCCCCATGCCAACGGAGGCCTCCCCCTCTCTCCTGTAAAAGGCCTTTACGGAGATGTCCTTTGGGGCCATGGACAGGAGCCTGTTGTAGTCGAGGACTGATGTCAGCAGTAGGTCCCCGCACTTTTCGCTGATAACGAGGACGCCCGTTGGCTCCCTTATCCCAGTGGCGTAGGTGATGTTCGCCTCCCCGAACAGGAGCAGGGCATCAAGTGACCTCTGCTGGAGAACCCCCCTGAGCTTCCTCCTGTTCAGGTCCCATCTGAGATCCAAGAGGCGCACCCGTTTCAGACTATCCTGACCCTGTTGACCTTCTTGTTCTGCCAGGAGTACCTCCTTATCCTCTTGCTCCTTCCGAATCCGCAGGCTGCGCAGTACCCCTTTGCCACGTTGAAGGCCCTGCGGCCGCACCTCCTGCAGACGATGTGGGTGCGGCCGCGGCCCATCTTTCCGAACGAAGGCGTTCCTTTGGTCATGGCGCCTCACCTCACTTCGCGGGGCTTATGGCGACCACGCTGTCGCCGCGAACTAATATCGTGCCAAGGGACCTGGACCCCTTATCCGTTACCTCCTCTGCGTTGTCGAGTATCAGGTTCAGGTGCTGGTCGAAGCTCTTCAGGACCCCCTTTATGCTTAGCCCTCCCTTCAGCTTTACGTAGACGTTGTTGTTCAGGTACTCGCTCATGACCTTAAATGTGTTCACCCTCTCGGCTTGGGAGGCCATGTGTCAGCTCCTAAGGCCTCAGCCTTAAGGCCAGTTAAAAGCTCTGCGGGCTGAACGAGCTCTCCAGAGGGCTGCAGCCTTAACCTTCCCATAGGCTGTGTGATACTGGGGCGCCCTGTGAAGACTGCTCACCGGCCGACAATAAAATGGGGAGCAACGGGTCTGCGAGGGCGTCCCCGTGAGGTGGAAGCGTGGTAGGCAGGTTTTCCACTAGGTTCAGGCTCTCAAAGAAGGCCCTGAGGGAGCTCAGAGAGGAGGTCTTGAGGTCCCTTGGGAACCCTCCAATGCGATGGGAGCAGGTTGAGGAGGCGAGAGCTGAAGGGGTAACTGTCTATATAGACGACGGCCTACAGTGTCTCGCGAGGCTGAAGGGGGCGGTCATACCCACCCTTCAGTGCCTTCTCAGGAGGGGGTACTCATGGCTGCCCTCGGTCACGGTTGACAGGGGCGCATCGCAGGCGGTCGGCAGAGGCGCTGACCTCATGGCCCCTGGGGTCAGGGAGGTCTGGGGGGACTTCAGGGAGGGTTCCATAGTGGTGATAGTAGACGAGCAGGCCAAGGTACCTGTTGCGGTCGGGAGGGCGCTGGTTGGGAGCGATAGGCTTAGGGAGATGATCAAGGGTCACGAGAGGGGCAAGGTAGTTGAGAACCTCCACCACGCTGGGGATAGGCTCTGGGAGCTAATCTCCTAGCCTCAGCCCCTCTTAATGCAAAGGTAGTACTTTTGGTTCGTCTTGAGGCCAAGGGGCGGCTCGAACTTGAACAGCACGCCCCAAAGTGAAATGAGGGTGTAGCCCTTGTCCTCACCTGTGACCAGGTATCCGTGGCCGCAGAACTCGTATGAGTCGAGGTCAGCCGGCTTCTCCTCACTGACGACAAGCTTGAACCTCTGCCCTTCGCTCAGGACGTAGAGGTCCTCAATCATATCGAATATGACCTTCTCCCCATTTCCCTCAGCCCTCGCTATCCTGACACCCTCTAGCTTTGAGGGCTCAACGGCCTTTACTTCAAGTTCAAGCGTTATCAAGGCCTCTCCCTAGCCCACGTCTCTCTGAGGATAAAAAGGTCAGAGGGGGTTATCAAGGTCTATCTCCAGCAGGCCATCACGCGATACACTTATCGGGTACCTCCTCAGGGGCGACCTCAGCTCCCTGTTGAACTCACAGGGCCTCTCAGGCATCACTATCGGAGGAGACACCATCTCTCCTGTCAAGATGTCGAACTTCGCCCTGTGTAACGGGCAGACCGCGATGTGGCCTTCCTCAAGGTCGCTGAGAACCCCGCAGCCCATGTGAGGACACCGCGCATCCATGGCGTAAAACGCTCCATTATAGTTTACTATCAGGACTGGGGTTCCCTTAACCATCACAACTGCGTGGTCACGGGTCTCAAATATCTTCGACAACACGGAGATCCTCGTGAACACGGCCTGGCGACCAGGCGGCCAGTGATCGGCTGGTATTTAAAAAAGCTAGACCTCATAAGGCTTAGGACTTCCTCTTGACCCTTAGGAAGAGGCCCTCACGGGCCACTACCACTACCCCTTCGCCCTCTCCGATCGTCTCATCTGACGTCGCTGACCACATCTCACCCCGAACCCTGACCACGCCCGCCTTAGGAGGGGAGATCCTCAACACGACCACCCCCTCGGCACCAACTATGTCCTCAGGGGGGGCTGCCTTCGGGGTAATCCTCTCTAGCCCCTTGACAAGAACTATAATGGCGTCTATCATCACGAGCAAAACCCCCAGGGCCTGTAGAACTACGTCCCTTTGCGAGAAGCCTAGCCATAGGAACGCTACCGCAGCGCCCGCCACCCCTAGAACTGTCGCTATGCTTCCAGGCCCCCACCTGAGCCTTGAAAAGAACCCCACCTCAGCCTCCTTCGCGCTCACACTGGCAATGTCTGTTAAGGAACTCTTTTAGCCTTAATCGTACGACCTGGTTAGTGTGAGAGAGCGCCTTGAGGGGCTGGCCGACGCTCTTTGGCCTGCTGTTAGCAACGCTAGGGCTAATAGGCCTCACGACGTCATTTACTAGGGCCCAGCAGGGGCTCCCCGTAATCCTTGTGAACTTCAACGTCCCGGTAGACTTAGGCTCCTCGACGATGATGGCAAGGGTTGTCGAGACCGCCGAGACCCTTCACGCCAAAGCCGTGGTAATCGTGATGAATACGCCTGGAGGCTACCTTAGCGACATGCTTAAGATAGTCGGTGATATGGAGTCGCTTCAGTCCTACGGGATACCGGTGTACACATACGTTCCCCCTGACGGCATGGCTGCCTCAGCGGGCAGCTACATAGCTATGGCATCTAACGGCATAATAATGGCCAACGGCACGTTCATAGGACCCTCAACTCCAATTGTGGTCGGTGGGACGCCGCTTGAGCAGAACCACACAGAGGCCGCCATGCTAGCCTTCATGGAGTCCCTTGCCTCTAAGTGGGGGAGGAACGCCACGGCCGCCTCATACATGGTGTTATACGATGAGGCCTACACGGCCCAGCAGGCCCTTAGGTACCACTTAATTAACGGGATCTCGAACTCGCTCCAGGGCGCCTTGGCTGCATGGAACCTAACAGGCTACCCCCAGCTCACAATGTCGGAGAGCCTGTACGAGCAGTTCCTGAGCGTGCTGAGCAACCCAACAGTTGACGGACTGTTAATATCACTCGGGTTCCTGGTGGTTCTCCTTGATCTATACCACCCTACGTTCCTCCTCTCAGCGATCGGCATCATAGCCATAGCCCTTGGCCTCGTGGGGGCTGAGATAATAGGCGCCTCCGCTATAGGCCTAACGCTGATCCTGATAGGTGCCGCTCTCATGCTACTTGAGCTCAAGATGGGACACGGCCTGGCAGTGATGGCGGGGGCGGTCCTCTCAGCGGTCGGAATCTACCTGATGGCGCTAAATATACCCTACGTTACAACCTCAGCCCCCACTGCGCCTAAGGCCATCCTTGAGGACTCAGCCATAGCAGTAGTTGGGGTCGCCGCTGGCCTCTACATAAGGTGGATCGTCGGGCCCGCCAGGAGGAAGAGGGTGATGGCTGGTCCTGAGTCGCTCATAGGGGCCATGGGTGTCGCCGTGTCCGACCTAGGCCCTGAGGGCGAGGTTAGGGTTGAGGGGATAATATGGAGGGCTAAGTCCATGACGCCCGTTAAGGCGGGGTCTAGGGTTAAGGTCATTGGACGGGAGGGGCTGGCCCTGGTTGTTGAGCCCATCGGTGAGGCAAGGCAGCCTGAGACCTAAAGGGATTTTAACGTCAGAGCCCTTAAACGGCATGGTTATACAAGGTTGAACCCAGCACTGGAAGTAGTCATAGCGTTCATAGCGTTCATAGTCGCCGTGATCCTCCTCAGCGGGATAAAGATCGTGAACGAGTGGGAGAGGATACCTGTTCTAATCCTAGGTAGGTTCGCCGGGCTGAAGGGACCCGGCATAATATATGTCCCACCCATCATAAGCAGGATCCCCATGAGGATCTCCACGAGGCTTCAGGCCATAGCGTTCAGGACCGAGCAGACGTTGACAAAGGACAACGTCCCCGTAATCGTTGACGCCGTCATGTACTACCAGCCGGTCGACCTTGAGAAGGTTGTGCTCAAGGTTGAAGACTACAATGTGGCCACAAGGCTTGCGGCCGAAACGACGCTAAGGGAGGTCATAGGTCAGACCATGCTCGACGAGCTCCTCGCCGAGAGGGACAAGGTTGCGGCGCTTGCCAGGAACATAATCGACAGCAAGACAGAGGCCTGGGGCGTCAAGGTCACGGCCGTAGAGATAAGGAACGTCGAGATTCCGCCAGACCTTGTGCAGGCCATGTCGAGGCAGGCCCAGGCCGAGAGAGAAAGGAGAGCGAGGGTGACTCTGGCCCAGGCCGAGTACGAGGCTGCTCAGAAGATGGTAGAGGCCGCCAACCTGTATATCAATAACGACAGGGCATTCATGCTTAGATGGATGAACATGATATATGAGCTCGGCATGGAGGGCAAGAACATGTTAGTGTTCATACCAGTCAACCTCCCTGTCGCAGGCCCGACCTCGCCCATAGGCATGATGGGAATAAGGGACATCATAGGTTCAGCCAGCCAAGGGCAGCAGGGTCAGGGTGAGCAGAAGGGCTAACGCGAGGGGCATGACCTGGCGAAGAGGGCAGCGCCTGTCACAGTTGTCAGGATTATTGCCAGAACGAGGGAGCCGTAGGCCCCCTCATCCAGCGCTCCCATGGCAAGCCCTATGGAGGCTATGGCAAGCCCTACCTCGCCCCTGGCCTCCATGCCCATCATAATGCTGGCCGTAAGCCTTCGCTCCCTAGTATATGCGTAGGCGAAGGGGAGGACCCCTAAGGCCTTTGAGGCAAGGGCTATGGCAAAGATGGCTAGTGACGTGATGATGCCCATGAGGCCCACCGCGGCAAAGTTAACCTCTGCCCCCACGACGACAAAGAATATTGAGCCAAAGATCAGCAGGAGGTCCTTGGAAAGCTCCCTTAGTACACCTGAGCCGGCAGACTCCGCAAGTGAGACGCCAGCAACGAAGGCGGCCACGATCGGTGAGAAGCCGAGGGCCTGCATGACCGCGATCAGTCCAAAGAGGACGGCCAGGGAGGCTTCAACGATGTATCTTCCCCCAACAACGTCCACTAGCGAAGGAACCAGCCTTATTGAAACGAGGTATATCACGACCCAGGCTACAGAGTAGAAGGCGGCCACCCTCAGTATCGTAACTGGCGAGGGGGAGGACTTCAGCTCAGCAGCGGCGAGAGCCACCGTGAGTATGACTAGCGATACTACATCATCTATCGCGGAGGCAGATAGGAGGAACTCAACGACGCTCCTATTAGGGTGCCTCTGTAATAGGTGAGAGGCCACGGCTAGGCTCGTGGGGGCTATCGCGGCACCTATGAACAGCGCCTCAACGTAGTCCATCAGCCCCAGCCTGGCTAGCGAGAGGGAGGCAATGAACGGGACGACAGCGCCGAACACAGCCCCAAGCACGCCCCAGGCCCCTGCCCTTCTCAAGGGGGTCACGCCGTGCTCAAGGCCTGTCGCATATACGAGGAGAACTACTGAGAGCTGCGACAGGAAGACAACCTCGCTGCCGAGATAGAATACCCTTGCCCTTAACAAGGAATCCAGGAGGCCCCCAAGGGCGAAGGGGCCTAGGAGGGCTCCGCCAGCTATTTCGCCTATGAGCCTAGAGTAGCCTGCCCTCTCAATGAGGTCTCCCAACACTTTGCCAAGGAGCACCATCAGGGACAGGCCGAGGAGCTCCTCACCTATGATGGTCTCCTGGGTCAGTCCAGGGGCACCAGGATCCAGCCGTACCTAAGCCAATTAAGCCCTAAGTGACGGATTATTTTGAGAAGGCGCCTTGGAGCCGCAAGACGTACCAGAGGCTGTCGAGAGGGCGCGGCGATTATTGAACGAGGTCATAAGGCTGTCCGCCGGCTGCCCTCAGACCATAAGGGACGGATCGATTGAGAGAGCCCTTTTAGACCTGTCGAGGTCCCTCAGGGTCGTCGAGGAGGCACTGGGCCCGCGTGACGTGGTGAGGAGGCCTTTCACTGGACTCAGCACGGAAGCTGAGCTCCTTGGCGGGCTGGCGATGGCGCTGAGGCTGAGGATGATCCAGCTCGGCAGGACCAACGTCAGCGGCGTTGAGGACTTCATAAGGAGGCTTGAGGACCTACTGAGGAGGGCCTCCGTTCAGCTTGGCGTGAGAGCTGAACAACAATAAAAGGCCCCCATGTACAAATTAATTGCCCCGGGCTGTGGAGGGAAGAGGGTCTCCTGAAGCAATGATGAGGATCGGAACTACAGAGCCCGGGGGTGAGCTGAGTGGCTAAGATCGCTGTGATAGGCGCCGGTGGCGTTGGAACCGTTGCTGCCTCGGTGATAGCGCAGGAGGGACACGACGTAGTAATAGTTGACAAGAGCCAAGAGGCGGCAGCCAGGTCAGCCCAGAGGGCCCACGTCAAGTACGCAGTCGCCGACGCGCTGAAGCCTGGAGATGTCAACCAGGCCATTGGTGACGTTGACCTCCTGGTCACTGCTCTGCCTGGAAGCGTAGCCTTCCAGGTCCTGAAGGGTCTCATCGGGCTTGGCGTAAATATCGTTGACGTCTCCTTCTTCCCGCAGGAGCCTGACGAGCTAGCCCAGGCGGCTGAAAAGCAGGCCGTAACCTTAGTGGTAGACGCTGGCGTTGCTCCTGGTCTCTCAAACATGCTCATCGGAGTCGGCGAGAGAAGGCTTGGGGGCGTGAGGGCGGCGAGGATTTTCGTGGGTGGCATCAGCGAGAGGCCTGACCCTCCCCTTGGCCTCGTGCCAAGCTGGAGCATATCAGACCTAATAGACGAGTACAGGAGGCCTGCTCGCATCATAGTGAACGGCAGGGTTACAACCCTTGATCCCCTCATTGGGCCGCTCGGGACCATATACGTGCCTGGCGTTGGTGAGCTGGAGTACTTCCCGACCGACGGCCTAAGGTCACTGCTCAGGACGTACTCAAAGGTCGACTTCATGGCTGAGTTCACCCTTAGGTGGCCGGGCCACATGGCCTTCATCAGGGGGCTGAAGAGGCTCGGCCTCATGGAGCATAGGCCGGTCAGGGTCGGGGGCACCGAGGTTATGGCCGATGACGTGCTTGCCTCCCTCCTCTGGTCAATGCGCGTTGAGACCAGGGACGTTGTTGTAATGGTCGTTGAGGTCTACGGCAACGAGGGCCATGGTGTCAGGTTCACTCAGGTCACTAAGCCTGAGGGCGACTTCACGGCGATGGCAAGGATAACAGGGAGCGTGCTGGGCTTCACCGCTTTGGCCGTGCTCGAGGGCAAGCTCAGGGGTCCTGGCATAGTATTCCCTGAGGCCATAGGGAAGAACGAGGAGGCCGCGGGGGACATAATGACAAGGCTGGCCGTGAACGGCATGGAGATAACGTCAGAGGAGTTCTCCTACGCTACCCTCCCTATCCCAGTGACATTACCCTAGGTATCTCATAAGCCCTGGCCCCCTCCTCTCCCCCTTGTCCCTCATCCTATCAGCCTCGTTCTTCCTCCCGAAGAACTCAAGTATTGAAGCGGCCGTGGCTGGCCCTATGCCTGGAACCCTCAGTAAGTCCTCAACTTTAGCGGTCGCTAGGGACTCGAGGGCCCTGAAGCCAGCCTCGTAGAGCCTCCTAGCCCTGACCCTCCCGACGCCTGGTATCGCGACGAGCGGGAGTAGCTCGGCCTTGACACCATGCTCTATGCGGCGGGCCAGTAGCTTAAGCTGTGACGGGACCTCGTCTCCAAGCCCTAAGAGGGGTGAGATCTCAGCGAGGGAGTTAGCTATCCACTTGGCAGTGTCAACAGTCGATGCCACGTCCCCCGGGCCAATGTCGTACTTCTTGGCTATATCGTCGTCTGGGACCTCGTTTATCCAGTCAAGCAGGACAAGCGCTGTCTTCACGGAGGCCACGGCATCGAGCTCCGTCCAGTCAATGACATCGATGAGCTCGGGCGCCCTCTCTATCAGCTCATCCATGACCCTCTCGGCCTCCGAGCTAGTTGTCGGAACAGATGTCATATCAGGCATCGCAGATACCATGTAAAGCAGGGCAGGTGTCGTCAACTTCCTCACCTTGCTGATCAGCCTGCGCAGGATGGGCACAGAGGCCGGGTCAAGGTAGGTCCTTGAAACCGCGGCCCCGAGCTCCGTCGCCATCAGACCTGAGTCGGTCATCGTGAGGAGCCCCCACTTGGCTAGGTCATTGATTGACTTCCTGACCACGTTGTTAACCATCTCGTCCCCCCTCTGGACGTAATAGAGCGTCCTCCTGTGGAGCTCTGCGAGCGAGGGCTCGTCAGTCGCAATGCCAGACGCCACAGCACCGAGTGCTGAGTGCCTGACCCCTCTCAGGCCGTAGAGCCTGCTCTGGAGCCTCTCGAGCTTTCCCTTAATATAATAGTCCTTGAGGTCCTCTACAGCATCGCCCCTCTGAGCAACTATGATCGCCTCACCGTATGGGTCGAGCCCCGGTCTCCCAGCCCTGCCCGCGAGCTGCTTGTACTCGAAGACCTTGATGGGCCTCCAGGTCCCCTCCTCGTACCTCAGGTACTCAGCTACTACGACCCTCCTCGCAGGCAGGTTGACGCCAGCTGCTAAGGTAGGGGTGGCGAATATTGCCGCTATGCCTCCCCGCCTGAAGCCCTCCTCTATTAGGGCCCTCTGCTCATTGGAAAGCCCAGCGTGGTGATAGGCTACCCCGGCCCTTACAAGGTCGGCAAGCTCCTCCCTTAGGGCCCTCGGGCCCTCCGTTGAAAGTATATGGTCTGCTACCTCAGCTGCTACGTCGTCCTTGTAGCTGATCCTCTGCCTGATCAGCCTGCTCGCGGCGGTAGCTAGCTGTATGGCCTTCCTCCTGGACTGCACGAAGACCAGCGTCTGCCCGCCGCTCCTTGAGGAGTCGACGACTAGGTTAAGTGAAGGGTTCGTGGTGACCTCCTCAACCTCCCTCTCCCTTCCATCAGAGAAGTGGATGGTGGCATCCTTAAAGACGCCCTCAGAGAGCGGCACGGGCCTCCAGTCCGACGTTATGAGCCTCGCGTTAAGCCAGCTTGCGAGCTCTGAGGCGTTAGGGGCCGTCGCGCTGAGGGCAACGACCTGGGCGCCCGGGGACTTGTAGAGCACCTTGGACAGAAGCGTCTCAATAATCGGGCCCCTCTTGTCGTCATCAACGTAGTGAATCTCATCGACGACAACCGCGGACAACCTTGAGAGGATCTCAGGAGAGTTTCTGATCATGGAGTCCAGCTTCTCGTACGTCGTAACTACCGCGTCAAACCTGTCAATTCTAGCCGACTCCTCGTAGTCACCTATGCTCAGCCCGACGGAGTGCCCAAGGGCGCCGAGCGCTGATCTGAACTCCCTGTATTTCTCCATAGCTATGCTCCTAAGGGGGGCTGTGTAGAAAACCTTCGACGAAGGCGACCTCTCAAGGCTCGTCGCCATCGCTGCCATCGCGATGAGGGTCTTGCCAGACGCCGTAGGGGACGCGACTACGAGGTTAGCCCCCTCGGTGACCCCCGCGTCAACTGCGGCCCTCTGAGGCGGGAAAAGGTCGCTGTAACCGAGGAGCTTCATGAGCTTCAGGACGACCTTAGGTAAGGGCAGGACGATCCCCTCACATCACCTTGTAGCACTCAGCTCTGTGCTCTATGAGCAGGCCCTGCTGCTTCATCTTTGTGATGGCCTCCTCGACCTTGTCCTTTGAGACCCTCGTGACGTTGACGACCTCCTTGATGAGATCGTCGTGCTTGACGCACGGGCGGCCGTCTTCGCTCAGCCTCTTCACGGCGTCTGAGATGACGCTCATGAGCCTCCTAGCGTGGAACGAGGCCCCTGTTGATATTATGCCATAGTCGATAACCCCTGACTCTATGTCAATGCCTACAGAGGATAGGAACGACATTACAAGCCTTATCGCCTCCTCAGCGTCCTCCGTGTCAACGACTTCCTTCAGCTTCATCCTGGCGTGGGCCTCAGAGAGCCTCACGAGGGCCTCAAGCTGCCTCGCGGTCACAGGAACTGGTATCTGCCCCTCACTGCCGTACTTGAGGGCCGAAGACCTCATCGTAACGAAGAAGTCCTTGATTATCGCCTTGGCTTCCTCACTGAGCCTCGGCCTATGATACCTCTTGGCGTAAATTACGTACTTCTTAAGGAGCTGCGGGTCTATCTCTGGGGCGTACTTGGACATATCGCTGTGGACGTCGAGTATGTACTGGGCCAGCCTCTCATCGTGCTCCTTAGAGATGAGGTCCCTCACCACGAATATCAGGTCGAACCTTGAGAGCACGGTGGGTGGCAGGTTCACGTTGTCCACGAAGGGCCTCTGTGGGTCATACAGGCCGTACTTGGGGTTCCCAGCCGCCAGGACGGCTGCCCTGGCGTTGAGTCTGGCCACTATGCCGGCCTTTGATATGCTCACGGTCTGCTGCTCCATGGCCTCATGTATCGAGACCCTGTCCTCGGGCCTCATCTTGTCGAACTCGTCGATGACGGCGAGGCCTCCGTCGGCCAGCACTAGCGCTCCAGCCTCAAGGAAGTACTCACTCGTCTTAGGGTCCTTCAGGACAGCGGCCGTTAGTCCGGCCGCAGTCGAGCCCTTGCCGCTAGTGAACACGGACCTGGGGGCTATCCTTGAGGCTGACTGGAGGAGCTGGCTCTTGGCAACACCTGGGTCACCTATGAAGAGGACGTGGACGTCACCCCTGACCCTGGTCCCGTCCGGCATAACCTTCTGCACGCCGCCGAAGAGCTGAAGCGCTATGGCCTCCTTCAGGTCCCAGTGGCCATAGATCGTTGGCGCGATGCTTGTCACTATCCTCTCCCTGACCCATGGGTCCTTGGCCAGCTCAAGTATCTTCTCCTCATCATCCCTAGTTATTGCGACCTCCTCAAGGACCTTCTCGGAGATCCTGAGGCTGTTCGCCTCGACCCTCAGCTCGAAGAGCGGAGTCTTCTCACCCCCAATGGGTGACGGCTCGACGACGCCTACCACTGTGACGAGGTCACCGGGCCTGGCAATGTCGACAAGGTCCTCGGTCAGCTCTACAGTCACGCTCCTTGGCATCTGGCCACCCGGCACGTCCTCAGGCCTCTCCTGCAGCGTAAGTTCCTGCCAGTCCATGTAGACAGACTTGTCCCTGAGGAGGACGAACCTCCCGCCGCTCTCATGGCACGCGGGGCACACGGGGGGCCTCTCGATCTTGTCCTCGAGTTCCTCATCCTCGCTCTGAGGCCACAGGAACTCGACGTTACAGCCCTCCTTCTCGTGCCTGAAGGCTGCCCTCACCATCTTGCTTCTGACCGGCCTCATCCTGGTTATGATACCCTCGATCTGAACCAGCTTACCCATGTGGGCCGTCTTGATGTCCCTGATCTTAGTGGACTCGTAGAGGCCCTGGACCCTGACGTGGAACTTCCCCTTCCTCTTAGCGTAGTCAGGGTCCTCGGAGGCCACCAAGTCCTTCAGCGCGTCATCGAACTCCCTGAGGACCTTGATGGGAGAGTCCACAAGGGCCTCGGCGACCTCAGGGCTGTACCTGTACAGGTCAGGGTAGTCGACGATGAGGCTCGACATGTCGAGGTTTATCATCCTGTGGACCCTGTCCATATACTTGAGCCCTGAGGTGTCACGGAAGTTCCTCAGGAACTCCTTGAACTTCTCCCCCATAGAAAGCTCCTGGGAAACTCCTTCACTCATGGTCTGCCTCCCCCGACCAGGTCCTGGATGTACTTCCTCCAGGACTCTATGGTCTCCTTTATGGTGGAGTATAGGAGGGCCTCCTCTGGCGTCATGCTTGGGACGGCCTCGTTCCCGGCGTCCGTCTGGGCGAGCCTCATTATCTTGTTGAGCCTTAGCTGGGAGAGCTCAAGGAGGTTCTTCTCGCTAACGTCTCTGTCGTTTATGAGCATGTGGGAGGGCTGGGCCTTTATCTGCTCCTCAAGCCCCCTGATGTACTCACCGACAGCGATGTAGAAATCAGGGGGAAGCTGGGTCAGCTGCGAGGTCGTTGAGCTCCTCCTCTCCTTATAGTGATAGCTGTTGATGTAATTTACGTCAACCTCCTCCTTAGGTCTCGCAATGCCCTTCACAAGGAGGGCCTGGGCAAGCCACCTAGGCACCTCGACCTCATCACCCTTCTTGGCGCTTAGCCTGCCCTCGGCAAGCACTAGGTTGTAGTCCTTCACTATCATGACCTTCACAGGCCTCAGCAGTGAGTCTATCTCAACGAGCTTCATCCTGTCGGCTAACTTCAAGCCAGCCCCCTGAGTTTTGACCGGCTGGAAGCAATAAGCGGAGAGGGGCGGAATGAACGAGGTCAGGCCGGAAGGGCTAGTCACCCTTATCGCCCTTATTAGTTTCCAAATCCTAAGCCTCTCGCAGGGAACGGGCTTTGAGCACTGCTATTGAGCTCCTTTGGACAGAGAAGTATAGGCCGAGAACGCTTGACGAGATAGTGAATCAGAAGGAGATCGTCGAGAGGCTTAAGAAGTTCGTGAAGGAGAAGAACATGCCTCATCTCCTCTTCGCGGGCCCACCTGGCACAGGCAAGACCACGGCCGCGCACGCGCTTGCCCATGACCTCTACGGCGAGGGCTATAGGCAGTTCATGCTCGAGCTCAACGCCAGCGACGAGAGGGGGATCGACACCATCAGGGAGAAGGTGAAGGAGTTCGCGAGGAGCAGGACCCCGCCCGAGATCCCATATAAGATAGTCCTCCTTGACGAGGCCGACAACATGACTGCTGACGCGCAGCAGGCCCTGAGGAGGCTGATGGAGCTGTACAGCGCGAACACTAGGTTCGTTCTAGCCGCCAACTTCCCCTCAAAGATCATTGACCCCATCCAGAGCAGGTGCGCCTTCTTCAGGTTCACGCCGCTTAACAAGGAGGACGTGGTCGGCAGGCTGAAGTACATAGCTGAGAATGAGAAGGCGGAGTACGAGGAGGAGGCCCTTGACGCTATTTATGACATTTCTGAGGGCGACATGAGGAGAGCCATCAACATACTCCAGACGGCTGCCTCTCTCGGTAGGGTCACTGTCGACTCGGTCTACAAGGTCATAGGGATGGCGAGACCTAAGGACGTAAGGGAGATGATAGAGGTGGCAATGAAGGGCGACTTCACGGGGGCGCGCGAGCTTCTCAGGAAGCTAATGATAGAGTACGGCCTGAGTGGTGAGGACGTAGTTAGGCAGGTTCACAGGGAGATCTTCAGCAATGACCTTAAGGTACCTGAGGAGCTGAGGGTTCTCGTAGCTGACTACCTTGGTGAGGTCCACTTCAGGATAGTCGAGGGCAGCGATGATGACATCCAGCTTAGCGCCTTCCTTGCGTGGCTCTCGATGATGGGGAGGAAGTACGGGGCGACATCATGAGCCAGGAGGCCAGGGCCCTTCCATGGATAATAAAGTACAGACCCAAGCACGTGGATGAAGTTGTCGACCAGGAGGAGGCCAAGAGCCAGTTCCTGACCTGGATCGAGAGCTGGGTTAGGGGGAAGGTGCCCGAGAGGAGGGCCGTCCTTCTCTATGGCCCCCCTGGTGTCGGCAAGACTAGCTTGGTCGAGGCAGTGGTCAGGGACTACAACCTAGAGCTCCTCGAGCTGAACGCGAGCGACTACAGGAGGGCAGATGACATAAGGAAGACCGTCGGGGTCGCTGCCTATAGGAGGCCTCTCATCGGCAGGCTAACCCTGATACTTCTCGACGAAGTTGACGGCATGAGTGCAAAGGGCGACGCCGGTGGGCTTGAGGAGCTTCTCAGGATAATCCCGTCGACTCAGAACCCTATTGTGCTGACGGCGAACGACCCGTGGAGTGACGCCCTCAGGCCCCTCAGGGACCAGGTCATGATGATACAGTTCAAGGAGCTGCCCCTGAACGGCCTCATCGGGCTCATGCAAAATATTTGCAGCAGGGAGGACATAGAGTGTGACAGGGAGGCCCTGAGGTACATAGCTGAGAAGAACATGGGTGACGTGAGGGCCTGTATAAATGACCTAGAGGCCGTCGCCGAGGGCTACGGCAAGGTCACAATTGAGCTGGCAAGGACCCTTGTCAGGGGGAGAGACAAGAGCATAGACCTCTGGAGGACCCTGAATGGCGTCTTCTACGCAAAGGAGGGGTGGCAGGCGAAGAGGGCCATAACTAATTCCGAGGAGGACTACGAGACCCTGATGGCGTGGCTAAACGACAACATACCCAACAAGTACGGAGACCCTGTTGACATGTACCGCGCGTGGGACGCGCTCTCAAGGGCAAGCCTCTTCCTAGCAAGGTCCAAGGCAGGCAACTGGGAACTGCTGAGCTACGTCTTTGACCTTATGGGCCCAGGCGTCGCCATAGCCAGGAAGGGCGGGGAGCTGCTGAAGAACAGGTACACCTACCCGGCAAGGATAACCATGATGGCTAAGCTGAGGGACGTCAGGCAGGTCAGGGACAACGTCGCCGACAAGGTAGCCCCTAGGCTTGGCGTCTCGACCTCAATATTCAAGTCTGAGGTACTCCCATACATGTTCATAATGTTCAGGCAAGGTGACGTCGAGAGGGCTGCGGGCATGGTCGTGTCCTATGATCTGAGCGAACACGAGGTCCAGTACCTCGCCGGCGCTAGGGCTAAGGACGTAATGCGAGTGGCTGAGAGGCTTAGGCAGGAGCTCAGGCGCGGGGGAGGGGAGAAGCCGAAGGCGAAGGAGGAGAGGGCGCAGCCGGAGCAGCCCAGGCAGGAGAGGAAGGGCCAGCTGACACTTGACATGTTCGGCCTTCCCTCAGCACGGTCAGCCGAGAGGGAGGAGAAGGGGAAGAGAGGGGGCAGGAGGATGGGCGGTTCCTCCAGGTAGCCTAGATGGATTGAACTATGTAGACCCTGTGGAGCTTCTTGTAGAAAGCGACCCTTGAGTTGACGAAGGCCATAAGCTCCTGCTCCGTCGCTGCCGTATCTGGCAGTTCCCAATAAACAATAAAGTTTATATTATTTGATGTCATTTCTAGCACGTGGAGGGCGCCACCGTGAACTCTGTGAGCAATGTGAGGGGGAGGAAGGCGCCCAGTGAGGCCCCCGCGTCGTGGCTGGGAGCCCACGCTCCCTAACCTAGGCGTGGGGAGAGAAACAAGGGGAGTGAGGGCGAGGGGCTAAAGCGGGTTCGCTGAGCCCCTATGAAAGCCCGACCCCTTGCCGGGCTTAAGCACGACCTTTGCCACGGGCCTCTCGCCAACCTCAGGGTCAGGCTCCCCGTAGACGTAGGCCTGCCGCACAGCCTCATGCCTCATGAGGATAACCTCGAGGTCCTTTGGGAATATCGGGTACGCCTTGTAATTGATCATGCGCTTCCTGACCCCCCTGAAGTAGAGGAGGCCCCTGTCGTCAATGGCCATTAGGTCACCCGTCCTCAGCCAGCCCTGGTAGAAGGCCCTGTCTGTCTCCTGTGGGTCCTCATAGCCCTCCGTGAGCCAGGGCGCCTTCGCCAACAGCTCGCCGACTTCCCCTACGCTCCTCTCCTCGGAGGGGCTGTCAGGGTTCACGACCTTCACGTCTACATCAGCTATCGGCGCGCCGACGGTTCCCTTGACGTCCTTGACGGTTAGGGGCTGGTATGTAAGGACCCAAGACTCAGTCATCCCGTAGAACTGGACTGGGGGGCCGACGGCCCTGACGTACTTGTCTTGGGTCTCAGGCCTTAAGGGCGCCCCGCCTGAGAGGCCAAGCCTGACGTTCGAGCTTACACCGAGCCTGGCTGCTGCGTCGGCGAGCTCGTCAAGCATTAGCGGTGCGCCTGAGATGAAGTTAATACCGTAGTATGAAAGCGCCTTTGCGGCTGCCCTGCTGTCCCACCTCTGCATCATGATCACTGACCCCCGAGGCGAGGGGGATTAGGGTACTAACCTGTAGGCCAAGCACATGGGTCAGCGGGGCTACTACAATAGAGATTGGTGAGAAGTCCAGGGACATGCTAGCCCTCAGAGCCTCAACAGCTGTCGAGAGGGCCCTGTGAGTATGGTAGACCTGCATTGTCCTCCCTGCGATGCCGGCATAGTACATGACGACTGACCTCTGCTGGCCGGACACATCATCACCCCTCACCTCATCACTGGCCACCACCTCGCTCATGGAGTGCACCTTGGGGCCCATCTCCCTGGGAGTTCCGTCAACTACAAGCACGTCCTCGACTCCAGCCCTCTTGAGCGTCTCGGCCTCGCGCTCGTAGAATACTGAAGAGACAACGCGAGCCTTACGCCCTTACCCTCGAGCTGAAGGTAAAGGTCCTCGCTGACCGTCAGGGGGTCAACTAGGACAGCAACGGAACCGGACCTCCATATCCCAAGGAGGCCAGCTAGGGCCTCAATCCTGTTGAAGGCCGCGAACAGGACCTGGAACCCCTTCTCGGCCCCAAGTGACCTGAGCAGGGAAGCCGCTTTTGACTAAATTGACATTAGGGCTGCCCAAGTGTAGCAGGCTCCTGTCTCAAGTTGAAAGGCAACGCACCTGCTTGGCCCCTTCTCGGCAACCAAGTCAAGAGTTGCGAAGACCGGCTCGTCGACCGGCTCTAAGTGAGGTAGGCCGTTGGGGAAAAGCCTCTCCCATGACTTCATGAACCCACCGTTGTCCTATCCGGTAAACCTTTTGGATATTTTAATTTAAAGGCTGCCTAAGCCTAGATCCCATGTCAGCTAAAGCAGCTTATTACCTTGTTACCCAGACGCTCTGTTTGGGGAGGGAGTTGGAGCTCAGGATAACTGGTTTCTCCCACGTCACGGTGCAGGCGAACTTCGAGTGGACTTTCGTCAGGGTCTACGCAGGTGAGCTATATGGTACAGGCGAGGCGGGCCCGACGCCCGGCGTGAGTGAGATAACAGAGAGGCTGGGAAGGCTTCTAGTCGGTGAGGACGCTTTCAAGGTAAACAGGCTGCTCCAGAAGCTTAGGTGGGCGACCCTCTATGGGGGTACGTCGGCCTATCACGTAATATCAGCCATTGATATGGCCCTGTATGACCTGGTCGGGAAGTTCCTGAACGTGCCGGTCTACGTGCTGCTGGGCGGGGACAGGACTGAGATCCCTGTCTACGTCGACGCCCACGGCGGGAAGGGCCTAGAGGCCATGGACTCTACCCTCATACCTGTTGAGCCGACCTGGCTCTCAGAGGCCAGGGAGGTCGAGAGAGGGCGGCTTAAGGCCCCGATGCCCGTTCACGGTAGGCTGACGGCCGAGGAGTGGAACGAGGACTACTCCCCGCAGGCCTACGCGAACAGGGCAAGGCAGCTTAAGGCAGAGGGGTGGAGGGCAATTAAGTTTGACCTCGACGTGCCAACCCCATACTCTGACCCGAGGAGGCTCAGGTCAGGAAGGCTGACCAACGCGGAGGTGGACTACCTGGCGTCCCTAGCGAGGGCCGTCAGGGAGGCAGTCGGCGAAGAGATCGACATAATGTTTGACCTACACTGGAGGTATGACCTCAACACGGGCATCTCGCTCTGCCGCGCGCTGGAGCCCGTAAGGCCGCACTGGGTTGAGGATCCCACCCCGGCTGACACCACGCTGACCAACTTTGACCAGCTTAAGGCAATTACGTCCAGTTGTAAGGTGCCAATCGAGGTTGGGGAGAACCTTTACACAGTTTATCACTTCAAGGACCTCGTAAACATAGGCCCGATCGTGTGGGGGCCTGACATAGCGAAGGTCGGCGGGGTAACCGAGATGAGGAGGGTTGAGGAGCTCGCCTCCATGTACGACATCGAGGTTTCCCCCCATAACATAGGGTCGCCTATAGCTACCATGGCAACCGCCCACGCGGCGTCGGCGTCTAATACGTTCGGGTTCCTGGAGTTCCACGGTCACGACCTGCCGTTCTGGGAGAGGCTAGTAAAGCAGAGGAAGAGGGTCATTGACGTGACCGAAGGCGGCGTCATAAGGCTGACCGATGAGCCAGGCCTTGGAGTAGAACTAGACGAGGGAGAGGCAAGGAGAACCTGGCCTGAGTTCAAGCTCTGAATGCGCTGTGAGCTACCCTGCCATTAAGGGCAGGGCTTCCTGCCTCATAGCCCCGCCTTGCCCGTAGCCCTTTGCCACGTGTAGAGGGCGGAGCTCCACAGGCACCAAGGGTGGCATCCACCTCGCACGCCTTAGAATGTTAAGCGCCGCGTTGTAGTCCCTGTCGGCTACCCAGCCCCAGCTGGGGCACCTGAACACGCGGTCTGCCAGCGTCATCTGACCTCCTCCCCGCCCCTAGAAGGGGCGAGGATTTCCGTCCCTTTGAACCCCCTCTTATAACCCTGGGCCGCGACACTGCACTGGGCGGCGGATGAGGACCCTGGCATGGCTCGAACCGTGAAGAGATTGAGGAACCCCCGAACCGACGCCGCTCACCTGACGACCAACGTGCCTACCTCCTCACCCCTGAGCGCTGCCCCTAGTTCATCCCACCGCACGATCCTGACGATCCCTGTCGTCGTCGACGCCGCCTCCCTGATCTTCCTCATCATCCCACCGGTCACGTCAAGGCCGCGACCCTTCAGCCCCCCTATTGGGTCGCCGGGCCTTACGATCTTCAGCACATCGCCGCTAGGACCTATGACACCCTTTACGTCTGAGGCATATATGAGGCAGTCCGCCGAGATAGTAGTGGCGAGCCTGGCCGCTAGGAAGTCACCGCTTACTATTTCGCCGACCCCCCCTCTTAGGACGGTGTCCCCGTATGTGACCGGGACGAGGCCCGACTCGAAGTCCCTGACCATAGGGGTAACGTCACACCTTTCTGAGGAGACGCACATGCTGTGTGCCGCGTGAAGGGTCGCTGGCACCCCAGCATCTATTAGCTCGCTTATGACGGCCATTGCCAGAACGAGCATCTCCCTCTGGACCTTGGCAACCTCAGCAGGCCCGAGTGACCCCCTCTCCTGGAGAAGCTTCGCCACCGCGTAGTGGCCGAAGCTGCCACCGCCGTGGACAACTGCGAGCCTTCCTCCTGAGGAGACGTAGGAGCCGAGGGTCCTTGAGACCAACTGCAGGACGTCCCAGTTGATCGTCTCAGGCGAGGACTTAACAGTTATCGCCGACCCTCCCAGCTTGACCACAGCCGACCTACAGGTCAACCGTCCCCGGACTTGTTCTGCGGAGGGCTGGATAATAACTTACCCTCTCAAGCACACCAGCTCCAGAACACCTGGCAGGCCCGGCGCCCAGAGGCAGTGCTGCTCGGGGGGCCTCACGCCATAGATGAGGTAGGCGACGGAGTTCTGGACGCGAGACCTCCTCAGGGCAGCCTGGGCTGGATGAACGCCCGACCTAACCGAATCGGAGGCGTCTAGCACCGCCTGGCCGCTAATGTGGATAACGGCGTCATATACGCTCTCGCCAAGCTCCTCAGCCCCAGCGCCCTCGCCGACCGCCTCAGAGGCCTCATGGGAGGCCGAGATCGACGACTGGGCCAGCTCAATAGCCTCTTCGTCGTTTCTGTAGGCAACCACCTTGCCAGTGGCGGAGCAGAACCTCATTGCGTCAACAGCCCCCTGCCACCAAGGTGACCCCTCCCAGGGGTCCGACATTCTCCCCATCTCAACTATCTCATACTCGTCAAGTACGTCGGAGTGGGACCTCGCGACCGCATGGAGGGCCCCAACCGTGAGGGAGACGTACAGGGAGGAAGGTACTGGACGTCCCTCAGAGGGCAAAAGCGAGATCGAAAGACAGCCGTTAAGGCCTAGGCCAGAGGACAGTCTTGACCAAAAGCCCTGGAGCCTGGCGGCCATGTCAGAGCTGACGCCTGAGGCCGTAAGGCCCTGACAACCCTCGCCATAGTTGACCTCGACCTTTACTGAACCGGATGGAGTGACTAGGTATGGGTTCTCCACGTTTTTCAGGGGTAGCCCAAGGATCACCTGGGGAACGGTCACGGTCAGCTTCAAGGGACTCATCCACCTGACAGCGGCACTACAGCCGAGGCGTAGCCAACCACCCAGTCCTTCTCCCCGGTCACGTCACCTGAGGTCGCGTGCATTAGAACCTTAGCCCTCTCGGCACCGAGCATCCTGCCCATGTAGAGGAGGGTCATGGCCGGGCCCGGACCGCACATGCTTATGTCCTCAGCATCGAGGACCCTGAACAGGCCCTCAGGGTCGAGGCTCTCAACGTACTTCAGCGCCTCAAGGTCCTTCCTCACAGTTATGTCGTGGGGTTCGTAGTGGTTCATGTCGCTGCTCGCCAGGTAGACGAGGTCAACGCCATTCTCCCTTATCACTTTCACGAGGGCTGAGGCAAGGTCTGTCGAGACCTCAGGCGTCTGGAGCTTTATCACTATTGGGACCAGCCTAAATGACGAGCCGAATACGTACTGAAGGAACGGGACCTGTACCTCTACCGAGTGCTCATAAACGTGAGCGTCGTCATCAAAGGTGAAGAACCTCGAGTTGCTGACTACAAGCTTGGCGACCTCCTGATCTACCTCCACCTGTCCGAGGGGTGTCTCCCAGGCGTCGCCACGCCAAATCGATGCTGACTCGCCGAGCCCAGTGTGGTTGGGGCCGGCAACAACGATAACCTTTGGGGCCCCCTCTTGGGCCAGGGCAAAGTAGCTGTGGGCCGCGACAGGACCGCTATACATGTAACCTGCGTGAGGGACCAGGTAGCCGACGCTGGACCTAGCCCTGGTCTGGGACGCCTTTGGAAGGCTCCCAGGCCCAAGCCTATGGGTGAAGCTCTCCTCAATGCTCCTTATCAGGTCTTCCTTGGAGGCAGGGTAGAAGGTGCCCGCGTGGGCGGGCCTCCTCACCTTGGGCAATACCTAGCACCAGGATCTGTCAACCATTGGAGATTATTATTGTTCGCCCTGGGGACCGCTTCCTCGCTCCTGGGCCTCCTTAATTTGAGGTATGGGCCTCATGGAGTGCCGGGCCAGGGTACCTGAGGGCCTGAGGGCGGAGAGCACGGTCGCCAGGGCCAGGAGGCCGAGGGAGACGCGGTAGGAGAAGGACTGTGCCCCTAGATAGCTGAGCTCTAGTCTTAGGGGCAGGTGTGAGGAGAGGGTTCCGACGAACAGCTGGTAGACATAGGTGGACGGTAAGGCGGCAGCAACCGCAGTGAGGGAGACGGCGAAGCTCAATATCATGCCAGTGTTCCTGAAGGTCGTCAACATCCCAGAAGCGGTGCCGTACCTCTCCCTTGGGGTGGATGAGATGACGGCAGTGGTGTTTGACGGCCAGAAGAGGCCTCCCCCGAGTCCATAGAGGCCCTCAACGAAGGCGACCCACCACAGGGGCGTGCTGACCGTCATGGACGCGAGTAGGTATAGCGCGACGCCCTGGATTACGAGCCCTACTGTAGCTACGGGCCTGGGGCCGAACCTGTCTGTCAGCCTACCGCCTATGGGGCCACTTATCATGTTGACAGCCGCCATCGGGATTATCAGGTAGGAGGCCGTGAGGACCGGGAGGCCGAATACCCCCTCGAGGTAGAAGAGAAGAAGGAAGTTGACTGCGAACATGGCGAGGCTCTGTACGGTAGCTGTGAATATCGAGGCTGAGAACATACGGTTCCTGGTGAACAGCCTGAGGTCAATTATCGGGTCCCCTGCCCTGTAGAGCTCCCACAGTACGAAGCAGGCCATGAGCGGCGGCACGGCAATAAATGAGGCCAGCGTGTAGGGGTCACCCCACCCCCTCAGGAGGCCATAGGTAACGCCGAGCTGGAGGGCAAGCACGCCAGTTGTGAAGAGGGCAGCAGCTGGGACGTCAAACGGCTCCCTTGACCTGTTGCCCCTGGACTCAACAAGGGTCACATAGGCCCACAGGGTCCCAAAGACCCCTATTGGGACGTTGATTAGGAATATCCACCTCCACGTCGTGTAGGTTATTATGAGCCCTCCAAGTACTATGCCCAGTATGTTCCCGCTTGACCACACTATGGAGTTGATCCCTAGTGCCCTCCCCCTCTCGGTCACTGGGAAGGCCTCGGATATTATAGCCAGGGAGTTGGACACCATCATGGCGGCCCCGACCCCCTGAAGGGCCCTGAAAACGACCAGTTGGGGGCCCGTATGGGAAAGGGCTGAGAGGAGGGAGCCTATCGTGAAGACAACGAAGCCCAGGTTGTAAATCCTCTTCCTGCCGAAGCTGTCGCCAAGCCTGCCAAGGCTCAACACGAGGGATGTGTTGGCGAGGAGGTAGGCGACGACAATCCACACTATCGTCACGTAGTCTGAGTGGAGGTCCTCGGCGATGGGGACAAGGGCCAGCAGGACGACAGTGCTGTCGATAGCTGACATTAGCGTGCCAACGCTTGTCACGGAGAGGGCCTTCCACTTGTATTCCATGTCCCACCGGCCTAAAGCTCAGGTTATCTAAATACCTTAAACCTTACTAAGCGAGGTGTAGCGGACGTAATGCTTAAATCCCTACTTGACCTGAGAGGCCTTGGTGGGCCCGTAGTCTAGATTGGATAGGACGCCGCCCTGACACGGCGGAGGTCGCCGGTTCAAGTCCGGCCGGGCCCACCAGTTTCCTCCCCTTCGCTCCTGAGCACCCTCTTCGAGTACCCGATGCCGGTCCTCCACCCTATCCTGACCTCGCCGACCACGTCTTTATATGCTAACAGCCTGTCAAGGTACCTCCTCATGTCCTCGACCATTGATGGGAGGAGCTGCCTGAAGCTGTACTTTGGCCTGAACCCCAGTGATGGGAGGACCTTTTTCTCTGGGTTGTAGTAGTGCTCCTCCTTCTCAACCCTCGGGTCCTCGATCCACTCTATAGGGATCTCGTAGCCGAAGGCTGACAGCATGTGATCCCTTATGGCGAATATTATCTCGCCGGTCGTCAGGAGCTCGTGGAACTGGTTCACGACCCTGAAATCGCCCTGCGAGGGTGGGTTATTAACGAGCGTCTCGAGGGCGTTGACGCTGTCCTCAAGGCTTATGAAGCCCCTGACCTGCTTGGCCTTTCCATACTGGTAAAGGGGGAGCTTCCTCCCCTCCTTGTGGTAAAGCGCCATGCTAACAAGGGCCCTCGCTATGTTCTTGTTGATGACCGTACCGAATGCGTCCCCAACGTCAATTCTCGTCCTGAGCCTCTCGTCGACCTGCGCCGTTGGGTCCTCAAGCACCCCGCTGGCCATCATGTCAGAGGTCCTGGTACCGTACACAG
The DNA here is from genome assembly GCA_049974445.1 of Acidilobus sp. Taxonomy (GTDB): domain Archaea; phylum Thermoproteota; class Thermoprotei_A; order Sulfolobales; family Acidilobaceae; genus Acidilobus. The sequence continues at coordinate 2,672 of JBMFIT010000008.1, read as the reverse complement.
GGCCCTGGTTGACGTCAGTTATTGTCAGGCCCCACACCCTGTTCGCGAAGAGGAGGTTGTGCGTGTCGTGGACCTTAGTCCAGTGGTACCAGGAGCCTGCGAACTTGGGAACGGGCACCAGGTCGCTCTTGCCCCTGTAGGTGAACTCCACGTAGGCGGCCTCAGGAATGTCATAGTTCGGGGTTCCGTACTCTCCCATCGTCCCCATCTTCAGTAAGTGGACATCAGGCCTGTCCTTCAGCGCGTAGACAAGCCTCACGGTCCCTATCACGTTGTTGTACATGGTGTAAACGGCCCTCTCCTCGTCCATCATTGAGAAAGGCGCCGCCCTCTGCTCAGCGAAGTGCACTACCACATCGGGTCTGAAGGCCTCAACGGCGCCCCTTAGGACGCCGGGCTGAGTAATGTCAGCTACCTGAAGGGCGGCCAGGTCACCAAGCTCCCTGAGGTAGCGCTCCCTCTCCTTAGGCTCTGGAAGAGGGAAGGCCGAGCCCTCCCCTGCAAGGGCGGCGTTGTACCTCGTGCTTAGGTTGTCGATCCCGTAGACGGCGTGCCCCCTCCTCAGCATCCTAAGCGCCAGTGACCAGCCGAGGTAGCCGTCAATGCCGAGTATCATAACCCTCTTGGTCTCCAAGCATGGCTTCCCACACGCCCACGAGTCGACAAGGAAATAAGGTGGTTGGACTCCGAGTTCAGCACGTTTATTTGCCAGGCCTTGAAATGGGCGACTCGGAAGGCATTGGAGGGCGTAATAGTAACTGGCGGCAAGGGCTCGAGGATGAGGAACATAACCTACGTGTTGCCCAAGCCCCTCCTGCCGCTAATAGGCCTCAACGGCAGTGGGAGGATCTACATAAAGCCCCTCATAGACTTCGTACTGGAGAGGTTCGAGGCCATTGGCCTTGACCCCATAACCATCGTGTTCAGCAGGAACTCCTCCCTTATAGTCGACTACCTCAGCGTGAGGGGCCCCCCACAGGCCAGGCTTAGGTTTGTGCTAGACGTCGAGATGAGGGGGTACGGCAACGCTGTGCTTCTGGCGAAGAGCTCCGTCGACGGGCCCTTCTTCCTGAACGCTGACGACAACATCCTCCCCCTGGAGTACTATAGGGCGGCGGTCGACCTGTTCAGCTCTGAGTCCCTTGACGCCGTCCTCTTCGTGCACAGGGTCGAGAACCCGACAAGGTATGGCGTCATTGAGCCCTCAGACCAGGAGGAGTTCGGGGGCTACCGGGTGTACAGGGTGAGGGGGGTTGTTGAGAAGCCCATGAGGCCGCCGAGTGACCTGGCCATGGCTGCCATCTACGTGTTCTCGCCTAGGATCTTCGACGCCCTCAGCGAGGTGAAGCGCGCTAAGGGCGGGGGCGAGGAGATGGAGCTAGTTGAGGGGCTCCAGAGGCTCATTGACATGGGGGGCGTCGTTAAGGCCATCGAGATGAGGGAGAGGTGGATAAGCGTCGGCAGGCCCGAGGACTACCTGGAGGCCCTAAGGCTTTCATATGAGACAGGCCTCTGAAGGTCCGGCCTTGAGCGGCGAGGAGCGCGCGGAGACGAGGATAACCACTAACATGCTGGTGTTGGAGCTCTCGACCATGATAGTCGCAATAGCGCTCGCCTTCAACGCCCAGTCCCTTGAGCTCTCTGGGATCAACGCCTACTCCCTCCTTGACTTCGTCGTGACGAACGTCGTTGTGGTCTGGTTCTGGTGGAGGTACGTGGTCGAGAGGCTCAGCTACCCGCCAAGGACAAGCGAGTTCCCCCTGCCAGACATTGTGGTTCTCCTGCTCATCTCCATGCTGCCAGTCGTGTTCAGGGCCGGGAACCTCGAGTACCTGGCAGGGGTCATGGCTGGGATAGCATTCACGTGGGCCGCCATGCTGAGGGACACGCTGAGGGACCCGAAGGTCTCGGAGGAGGCAAAGGCAGAGCTTAGGCAGGAGGCTGTGGCGAGGACTTCGATAGGCCTCTTCTTCGCCGTCAGCGCCAGTCTGTACTCGCTCTCGAGGCCAGCGGCCCACGTGGTCTTTGGCGTCACCGTGCTCCTGCTGGCGTACAGGGTCTTCGTGGGCCACGTGATGAGGCGCCACAGGCGTAGGCTCAGGCGCGCCTAGGCCCTGCCGTAGGCCTGAGCCATCTCCCTGAGCCTTGGGGCGGCCCTCCAGAGGTCCCTCATGGAGGGGAGCCTCCACAGCCAGTTCCTCCCAACGGTGCCCGGGGTGTTCATCCTGGCCTCAGGGCCGAGGCCGAGCACGTCCTGGACAGGGAACATCGAGACCTCGGCCACTGACATCATCGCGAGCCTCATGAAGGCCCAGTTGACCCCCCTTGCGTCCCTCAGCCCCATGTACCTCATGGCCTCAGCCTTAGCCCTGGGGCTCGCCTCGTGGAGGAACCACCCTACTATCGTGTTGTTGTCATGGGTGCCAGTGTACACGACGAAGTCCCTCGTATAGTTGTGGGGCTTGTACGGGTTGTTGGGGTTGCCGTCCCAGGCGAACTGGAGCACCTTGGTTCCAGGTATGCCGAGCCTCACCCTGAGCTCTACCACGTCAGGGGTTATGTACCCCAGGTCCTCAGCTATCAGCTGAAGCCTCGGTGCCTCCCTCATGATCGCTCTGAACAGGGCCTCCCCTGGGCCCTTGACCCATCTTCCCCTGACCGCCGTTCTCTCG
>JBMFIT010000007.1:0-38731 GCA_049974445.1 Acidilobus sp. | reverse complement strand
GTCGTTCCAGTTCGAGGGCGAGGTCATAACGTTGAGACCGGCAAGGCACATAGCAGGCAGCGCGCAAGTAGTCGTTGAGACCCATGAGGGCATCGTTGCCTACACAGGAGACTTCAAGATGCCGGGGACGGAGCCGATAAAGGGCATTGACGTACTTGTACTCGACGCTACCTATGGAAGCCCGCACCTCTCAAGGAAGGGAACCGAGTGGGACGCTATCGGCGCCCTCGTTCGAATAGTCGAGCAGAATGTCAAGGAATCACCCGTTTGGATCTACGGCTTCAACGGCAAGCTTCAGGAGATAATGGTCGAGCTCAGGGTAAGAGGGGTAAGGGAGAAGTTCCTAGCTGACCCAACTACCTTGAAGCTCGCCCAGATAGCTTCAAGGTTCTATGGCGTTGAGCTGGGCGACGTCGGTGTCTATACGAGAGATCACGCTGAACCTGGCGCGATAATATTTGCTCACACGACAAGAGCCTCCTCCCTCAAGAGGATGTCAGGGGTACATGTTATCTTGACCGGCCTAGAGAGGAGAGGCATCTCGGTTCAGGTAAGCGAGAACGTCTACAGGGTTGCGTTCAGCGATCACGCCTCCTTCTGGGAGATCGTCGAGTACGTAAAGGAGGCCAGGCCTAAGGAGATAATTGTTGACGGCTCAAGGGGCTTTGATCCAGCCTTCACAGCAAAATACCTGGATAAAATCCTAGGTATCCCGGCCAGGGTTGAGCCGCTTGGAGCAGCAGAGAGACCAAGGGAGGAGAGCTGAAGAGCTGAACGCTGCCTCCTCCTACCTGAGAGGCCGGGCCGAGATCCTCCTCGGTCCGTGGTTTATGTCAATTGGCTTCCTGCTCGCGTTAGTGGCATTCACCTACAGGGTGAGCGAAGCGTCCTCGCTTATGATAACCGTGGCGGGCCTCACTTTAGCTATAGTCGGCGCGGCCATCGAGTTCTCGTACCTCTTGATAATATCAAGGGCCATAGACGTAATTAAGGACCCGACCTCGAAGACAGGCTTCTTAAGGGTCGCAACGATCTCGACAATTATTGCTTCCTACATGGTGATAGTTGGCATGCCCTTACTTGGCCTCTACATTAGCCATCTTGCTGACAGAGCTGGGCTAGAAAGGAGTCGCGCTCTTGGAAAGTGGTTATGGCTTTACTCACTGCTGACTTTGGGCCTTGTAATCCCCATTGTCCAGGCTACTCTTGCCAGGTGCCTTCTTAACATCATCTCCGCTATCTTGTCGACCGGGAAGAGCGCTCCTCAGACGCTCAGCGGCGAGGGCCAACAGGGGCAATAAGACCCTGGGAGCTGAGGCCATGTTCTCATCGAATATGACCCTCCAGGCTGAACCACACTCCTGACAGTAGGCCAGGCCGAGCCTCCTGTCCTTGTCAGTGAAGATCCCAATTGTGAAGGGATTTGAGTTGCCACAGAATGGACATTTGAGAGAACCCCTCGAAACCCTCCAGGCGTAACCGCACATATGACAAACCATTACGAAGTCCTGGTCTACCCTCACCATTGTCCTGCTCTCACTACCGCATAGTGGGCAGTAAGCTGACATTGACTCAGCAATTCCGTTAGCCCGTTCGTATGCCCCGGCATATGCCCTGGCTACGGCCTGAAATGCCAGTAATGCGGCCCTGGCCCCCCTAGAGATCACGTCTCCTTCAAACGCCCTTGCCAAGCTCTCCTCAGCGTCATCTAGATCAACCTCGTCCCCTATCTCACTTCCTACCTCTGCTATGTAGTTGCTTAGGAGGCCTGAATTAGACAACCCTGCCAAGAGGTCGGATAGGCTTGAAGCTAGACCCTCTCTTGCCTCTATGAACCTCGCCACGTCTGCCATTATTCTCTCCTGAACAGCCTCGACCTTCTTCGCTAATTCAATGTCTATCTTCAGCCCAAGCAGCTGAGAATAGCGTCTAAGGCCCCTTTCAAATAACTCTAGCTCGTCGGATCCCTTGGTCATTAACCTCAGCCTTTGACCCCAGGGATAGAGCCCTTTGAGACCTGCTCCTTTAGCTCCTTCAGCCTCTTTATCAGGCTAGGTATTACGTCCCTGTAGTCGGCAATAACGCCGTAGTCTGCCTGCGAGAATATAGGGGCCGATGGGTCCTTGTTGATGGCAATCACGACACCTGCCTCCCTGACGCCGAACATGTGCTGAGCTGCCCCACTTATGCCAACGGCGATGTATATGACGGACTTTATTGACTTGCCAGTCTGGCCTATCTGCCTTTCATGTGGTATCCAGCCAAGGTCGACGGCTTTCCTGCTCCCGCCAACAACAGCACCCATTGTCTTTGCCAACTCCTCTAACGTCTTGAAGCCCTCAGCGGTTCCGAGCCCCTTCCCCCCACCTATTACGATCTCGGCCTTCTCTATGGGCGTCTCTGTCCTGGGTATGACCTTCCTAGAGACCAGCCTAGCCTTGGGTCTAGGCACGTGCTCCACGTGCTCATCTATCACCTCACCCGTCCTGCTCGGGTCCCTAGGCGGAAGTGAGAACACGTTCGGCCTAGCCGTCGCCATCTGTGGCCTCCTGTTAGGTGTCCTGATGTAGGCCAGGAGGACAGCGCCGAACGGTGGCCTTATCTGGAAGACGTCACGTGTCTTCTCATCTACATCGAAGTCCGTGCAGTCAGCCGTTATGCCAGCCCTTAGGTGGTTTGCTATGTAGGGGGCCAGCTCCCTTCCCCTCATGGTGCCAGCAACGAATATCATCTCGGGCTTGTACTTCCTGGCCAACTGGACTATGACCTCACCGTAGACCTGCGGCGAGTACTCCCTAAGCCTCTCGTCATCTACCACTATAACCTCATCAGCGCCGTGCTCTATGAACTGCTTTGCGAAGTTCCGTACGCCGTAACCGGTGAGCACACCCGTTATCTTGACCTTAAGCTTATCAGCAACCCTCTTTGCTGGTGTTAGCATCTGAAGGCTAGGCTCCAGAATGCCCTCAGGCCCGACCTCGCCTACTACCCAAACCCCCCTATAGTCGTCCGGGTTCCTGCACTCCCACTCAGGACAAAGGCTCTCACAGGGAACCTTTGGGGCTTGCTGGCCGCTAGGCCAGGAGCTCACTCCCATCACTCCTCCTTAAGAGCCCTGATAAGGACCTTGGAAGCCTTCTCGTCCTTTAGAAGCATCTCGATGATCCACCTGGCGGCATCATCACCGTCCTTTGGAGTATAGACGGACTTCTTTCTTGGAACCTCCGGAACGTCAATAGTCTTAGCGACTATCGTCGGTGACCCCTTAAGACCCGTACACCTAGTGTCGAGCTTTAGGTCATTATTTGTCCATGTAATGAGGCTCTCTGGTCTTGTCTTAAACCTTATCTTGTTATGAAGGCTCACGGGCCTTGGCTTTATCGACTTCATTGCTACGCTTACTATGGCTGGTAGATCTATCTCCCACTCCTCAATGGCGTCTTCAAGTATTCGCTCGACCCTGAGCTTTCCGTCCTCCGTCACCCAGGCCTCACGCACATAGTATACATATGGCCATTCCAGCCAGCTCGCTGTCTGGGCGCCTATGTGAGCCGTGCTGGAGTCGGTTGTTTCCTGACCAAAGACCACCAGATCCACCTTACCTATATCCTTGTCTATTTTCTTTATGGCGTTAGCCAGTACGTAGCTGGTAGCCAAGGTGTCAGCTCCTGCGTAAACCCTGTCGGTTAGCAGGATGGCCCTATCGACCCCCATTCCGACCAGGTGCTCAAGCCCCTTGATGGCTGGAGGAGGAGACATTGATATGGTTATGACCTCTCCCCCGTAGCGGTCCCTGAGCCTAAGCGCCAGCTCAACAGCGGGGAGATCATGGGGGTTAACTATGCTAGGAACTCCCTCCCTGATTAGTGTTCCTGTCTTGGGGTCTATCCTGACGGACTGGGTCCCTGGTACCCACTTCATCCCGACTAAGATCCTCATGGCCTTCACCTCACGTGAACCTGTAAATTATCCCATGGCCGCTCTTGGGGTAGTTCCAAGTAATGGCTTCCATGGGGCATATCACCCTACAAGTTCCGCACTCCACACACCCCTCGTAGCTGAAGACGATCCTATCCCCAGCCAGCGTGTAACATCCTGCAGGGCAGAGGTATATGCAAGGCTTTGTCTTACACCCCTCGCACTTAGTGTAGTCAACTACTATGTGTGGTTCCTCGTCAACGTTCCACACGTCGCTTTGCAGTATATCCTCCAACTTCATTGGCTTTGGCTCTTCCTTTTTAACGGTCTGCTGGACGCTCACAGGTTCCTCACCGCCACCCAGGCTAATGGGATGAGGCTAAATAGGCCCATGTTTTCGCTCGCAAGGGCGTCTGTGAGGGCCTCCAGTGGTGCCTGCACTTCGTAGTCCTGATCGTAAAGCCCCGAGAACACCTTGCTTACTATGTAAGGAACCTTAGAGAACAGCTGAGGGTTATTCAATATAATCTCGGCTGCCACGTGCTTTCTCAGCTCCCTGTAGACGAAGCTGCTTCTAAGCTTCTCCTCATATGCTTTGAGGTTCTCATAAGTTAGGCCTCCATGGTCCCTGGCGTGCTCCACCGCCTCGGCAGCGAGTTTCCCACTGTAGACAGCGTAGTCAACTCCCCTGTAGTTAACACCTGTGCTCAGCAGCAGACCGGCCGCGTCACCGGTTATTAGGAGGCCTGGGTAGACGAGGTTGGGCGGAGAGAACTTGAGCCCGCCTTCTATTGTAAGGTGGGCGCCGTACTCTGATATCGTTGCGTCAGCCCAGAGCCTCCTGAAGAACGGGTGAAGCCTGAACTCCTCAAGTAGCTCCGATACATGTCCGGCCAGAACCCCCTCCTCGATGGCATTTACTGCGTGTTTGAGGTGCAGTACAAGACCTATGCTAACAGTGTCCTTATTTGTGTAGATGAACCCCCCGCCAGGGACTCCCTTCGTTATGTCGCCTACTACGACCCAGGCTACGCCTTCATCGCTTCCAATGCCGAAGGAGGCCTCTATCTGCGGGGTTCCGGTCCTTAACACCTCCTTGACACCTAACGCTATGTGATCAGGCTTTAGACTCTCTACGATCCCGGCCCTCTCAAGGAGGAGACGGTTAGCCCCTTCAGCGTCGACCACGACGTCGGCCTCGACCAGGTCAGCGCCGCTCTTGACACCGATGACCTTACCGTCCTTAATAACAAGCTCGTCGACTGTTACCTCGTTGACGAAGACGGCCCCAGCCTGCTCGGCCTTCCTTGACATCCACGAGACTAGCTGTGGCAACAGGGCAGTGAAGCTCTTTCTTGAGGGGGTCTTGTACTCAACAGTTACCGCGTCTTGCCCTGCGATTAAGCTTATCCTCTCCCTCGTAACCCATCGCTGGATGGGGGCTTCTTTGTCGAGTTCAGGCCACACATCCCTGAGGGGTTGCGCGTAAACCCTTCCGCCGAACAGCTCCTTATCCCCTAGGCCTCGCCCTCTGTCAACTAAGAGTGTCTTGAAGCCCTTCTTGGCCAGGAGATAGGCCGCCGCCGAACCTGCTGGCCCTGCCCCAACTACCACTACATCGAACTTAGTGGGTATCTGAGCCAAAGCCCGACACCATCCCTGGGCCGGCCAATAGGGCTCACGTTTAAAGTTGGCAGATGGCCTTAAGATATAGACAAGCCAAGTCTAGGGCCTAGAAGGGCTTAAGCGGCTGCTCAGCGCCGCACGCTTCACAGACCAGTACCCAGACCTTCCCCCTCTTCTCTATGTGAGTGTCAACACTTCCGCACGTGGGGCACTTGACGTAGCTCTTAACGAATATGTCCAGCACCTGCCTTAGGACCTTGCTTGAGACCTTTACGCTGAGGACAAGCTGTCCAGAGCCCTCCTCGTAGCTGCCAGCCGAGGCGAGCTCCTTCATTAGATACCTAGCTACTAGGTCAGGCTCTCTTTTGAGCCTCTGTGCTATCTCCTTGAAGTTCTTAACTATTGTCTGCGTCCCGACCCTTATCACCTGCGGCTCTGGAAGCTCAAGGACGCCAGATCCGCTTCTTGGAGGTATCTTCTCGTAGACCCTGTTCAGCAGCCACTCGTAGTCCCTAAGCATCTGAAGCTCTTCGTCCAAGTTATAGTCCTAGCAAGCTTGAGGCTCAGGGCCTTATAAGCGTGGTTAACCACACCAGGTCCCAGCAGGCTTTAAAGCCCTATAACAACTCGTGGTTTCAGGTGGGCCGGTAGCTCAGCTGGAAGAGCGCTCGGCTTGCACCCGAGAGGTCCCGGGTTCAAGTCCCGGCCGGTCCACCATTCAAGCCTCTTTACATCAGGTCAATCGTATCACTTAAAAGCGTCTTACGCTTCAGGTGCCCGGGCACGTAGACTTGCCCTGGAGCATACTGACGCTCCTGAGGACCAACCCTGACGCGCTAAGGGAGGCCGCGAGGAAGAGGCAGGTAGATATTAGCGTTGTTGACGAGGCCCTATCGCTTGACACCTACTGGAGGAAGCTTCAAGCTGAAATCAATGAGCTCAGGCATCAGCACAACGTGATCAGCTCAATGATACCTAAGGCCAGCGGTGATGAGAGGGTGAAGCTGCTGGCGCAGGCTAAGGAGCTTAGGCAGAGGCTCGAGCAGGCTGAGGCCGAGCTTAAGGAAGTCGAGGCCCGCAGGGAGCAGGCGCTGTGGAAGCTACCGAACGTAGTCTTTAACGACGTGCCTGTCGGAGGGGAGGAGGCCACAGCTCCAGTAAGGTTCTGGGGAAGACCTAAGGTCTACAAGGAGTTGGTTGACGACTTCAGGTCCCAAACAGAGAGGTATGGCTTCAAGATAGACTATGACGTTATAGGCTGGAAGCCCGTTGGGCACGCCGACATGCTTGAGCAGGTTCTGAAACTTGGCGACACGCTCAAGGCCTCTGAGGTATCAGGCTCGAGGTTTTACTACCTTTTCGAGGACCTTGTGTGGTTGGACTTCGCCCTCCTGCTATACGCTATAGACAGGCTGACCTCAAAGGGGTATGAGCTAGTGCTTCCCCCTTACATGCTTAGGTATAATGTAATAAATAGCGTCATAGACCTTGCGACGTTCAGTGACGCTATCTACAAGATTGAGGGCGAGGACCTTTACCTAATAGCCACGGCCGAGCACTCACTGGCAGCTCTTTACTACAACGAGGAGATATACGATGACGAGCTCCCCAAGAAGCTGGTAGGGATAAGCCCCGCCTTCAGGAAGGAGGCCGGGGCTGCCAACAAGGACCTAAAGGGCATATTCAGAGTTCATCAGTTCCACAAGGTAGAGCAGTTTGTCTTCAGCAAGCCCGAGGAGAGCCGCCAGCTACATGAGGAGATCATCTCAAACGCCGAGGAGATATTCCAGGGCCTGGGGCTTCCGTACAGGGTCGTCAACATAGCCTCAGGCGACCTCGGCGCCTGCGCCGCTAAGAAGTACGACCTCGAGGTGTGGATGCCAGCCCAGGGCAAGTACAGGGAAATGGTAAGTGCAAGCAACTGCACGGACTGGCAGGCCTACAGGCTGAACACCAGGCTAGTGAGAAGGAAGGGTATGGAGAGAGGTGAGTATGTACATACTCTTAACAGCACAGGGGTCGCGTCGACGAGGGCAATAACCGCCATACTTGAGAACTACCAGGAGGCCGATGGCACTGTCATCATACCTAAGGTCCTCAGGAAGTATCTGGAGCCCTTTGAGAGGGCACCCAAAGACTTCATAAAGCCCAGGGTCAGGAGGCCGGCCTAGACCAAGATCACCTTGACGTTATGAGCTTCTCGGCATCGAAGGACCTCAACGCGATGAGCATGAACAGCCCTGAGAATCCTATCATTATGAGCAGATCCATCAGTGTGTAAAGGCCCTGCCCTAGCACGAAGCTCGTTAGTGCTGCTGAAGCCTCGGTGAAGGGTATTGCCATTAGGAAGAGTCGGAGCGGAATTGGAAGCGACTGGACGTTAACGAAGAGGGCGCTGAAGTATATCCCAAGGGCTACCATCAGGACCGCATATGATGAGGCCTGCGCGGCTCTGGTTGAGGGGCTCCTAAGTATTATGGGCGTTATCATGGCTGACGTCATGTATACAAGTATGGCCGCGTCCACTATGTTTAGGGCTAGAAGGTAAGGGGTAAGGCGTAATCCATAGCTAGCTAGAAGGATAAAGTAAATTATCACGCCTCCACTGTCGGCTAAGGCTATTATGAGCCCCATTATGGCCGATGATGTCAGTTTACCCATGAGGAGGTCCGTTCTTGATACGGGTGAAGAGAGCAGGACCTCAAGAGTCTTTCTTTCCTTTTCACCGAGGAAGGAGTCCGTGACTAGCACGATGGCAGGGTTCACTACAAAGAACAGCGAGAACTCCAGGAGTTTCACAGAGAATGACAGCTGGACCTGTTGCTGGGTCGCGGCAGTGCCGCTTGGCAAGTAAAAGCTGCTAACGATCGCGATCGGACTAAGAAAGCCTGAAGGGCTTATGCTCACGTTGGCAAGCTTGGCTAGCTCTTCTACTCTGTCCGTCACTACCTGACCGCTCAGCTGTGATACCTTTGACGAAATTATGCTGATGACCTCCTGGGCCGCGTAGTTGCCCACAAGGCTTTTAACTATCAGCGTTGAGACGCCATCTATTTGAGACAGGTTTTCATAGAACCCTGGCGGAAATATAACCTCAACATCGTAGAGGCCCTTTGGCTCCCCCCTTGATATCGTCACGTTCACGTTCAGACCCTGCTGGAAGGACTGCTGTACTACCTGAGAAGCCAGCCATGAAGCTATCTCATAAGACCTGTTATCAAGAACGCTTATGTGGACTGTCACGATCTGAGCCGCTGAGAGTCCTCCCGCGACAAGTGCCATGGCAGGTAGGCCAACGAGGGGTATCAATATCATGAGCGCTAGGGCCCTTCTGTCCCTAGCCATGTCCAGCAGCTCCTTCCATATCACGGCGGTGAGCGCCAGGTCATGAGCCCTCCTGGCCACCTGACCTCACCGCCCTTACGAAGGCATCCTCAAGGTCAATGGCGTTATAGGCTTCAAGCATGTACCTCGCAGTTCCGGTCGCCACTACCCTTCCATAGGCCATGAATGTGATCTTGTCAGCCAGGTATTGGGCCTCGGCCATGTTATGAGTTGCTATCAGGAACGTTGTCCCGCTTCTCGAGAGGGACTTTATGAGCTCCCTCACTTCGTGGGCCGCGAATACATCAAGTCCGTTCGTGGGCTCGTCAAGTAAGACGAGCCTTGGCCTATGCGTGAGGGCCCTAGCTATGAGCAACCTTCTCTTCATGCCGTTGCTGTACTCGCCGGCCTTCCTCCCGAGGTCCCTTTCTGAGAGCCCTGTGATGTTGGCAGCCCGCTTGACCATCCCCTCAACCTCGTCCTCGCTCTGGGCGTAGATCCTTGCGAAGAACCTCAGGTACTCGTAACCCGTTAGGCGCTCATAGGGCTGGGCGTCCTCAGGGACGTAGCCTATGAGGCCAGCCACGGCTTTCCACTTGGGCGTCTGAGGATCAACGCCGAGGACTTTCAACGAACCCCCATCCCTCCGGACGAGGCCAACGATGAGCCTGAAGAGGGTCGTCTTCCCAGCTCCATTATGGCCTGCGAGGACGTGAACCTCGCCCTCGACAACGTCAAGGTCTGTCCCCCTGAGGGCATTAGTCTTACCGAACCTCTTGATAAGACCTCTCGCCTTAACAGCGAGTTCCTCGGTTCTCTTGTTCACAGGAACTTCAGGGTCTGTCCCTATTTCGGTATCCAAAGATAACCACCCAGCCCACTTGCTGCATTGAGTGCACTCTCCGAAGTTAAAAGGCGGTACCTATGGGCGAGGACACGCCGAGCCTCAGGGAGTTCCTGGCCAAGTATGGGGACAGGGGCAGGTATGTCATTAAGGCAATTCTGGAGGCCTCGCTCTCGGGAGGGAGGGCCAAGCTTGGCGACTTTGACCTAAAGGGGCTCAAGGACACTCTCAATTCAATGGACCTGGAGTATAACCCCGTGCCACTGCTTTATGCCCTTGAAAGGACCTATGGCGTGATAAGGACAACATATAGGAGCGCGAACCAGCATTGGTGGGAGATCGTAGACAGGAAAGCCCTCCAGGAAACGCTTGAGGGGCTCGGCGAAGGCATAGATACTGAGGACTACGATGTAAGACTCCTTAGACTTCAGTTCTACAGCCTTGAGCCTGAGAGGCTGCTCGCCCAGCTAAGGTCTAGCCGGAGGCCGAGGCAACTAGCCGCTAGGCTGGCTTTCACGGCGCTGCCACTGCTGATAGAGTTCCTTAAGAAAGCCAAGGAGCACCCTGATGAGCTCGCGAGGGAGATTGAAACAGCGGAGCAAATACTCGAGCTCGCTGAAAGAGCACTAATTAGGAGTGACTACAAGAGATCTTCAAAGCCTGATCTCGTCATCCAAGCCGAGGTCTATGATGACGCCTCTGCTGGCGGCCCAAAGGAGCCTATCTAACAGGGCCTTGAAGGCCTTCTTTAGGACCTCTGGGTTTCTATAGCTTGAGACTATCTGTTGAAGCTCCTCCCTCGGCCTTCCCCTCAGCTCGTCGGCTAGCCTTATCATGTTCTTAGTGGCCCTTATCGCCTCGTCAACTATGGTTATTGAGGCCGCCTGTGCTGTTCTGCTAAACGGGTTCAGGTCAATGGCTGCCACTACCTTCCCAAGCCTCCTAAGGGCCTCGGTTCTATCGCCGTCCTCGATAGCAACTAACACAAAGTCCGCTGAGTATATGCCGTCAACGCAGACCACACCCCTTGGGCCCTGAAGGTTAGGGAGGCGTGTCTTCAGGCAGCCAGCCCCGTAGACACGCCTTGCCCCATGCTCCCTCATGAACTCTTCTATCTTCCTAACTCTGTCCTCAGTCCTATGAAAAACGTTTACCTCGATTGGAACCCCTAATGCTTCCGAGAGTTGAACGATTTCATCAGCTGCCAGGGCAGCGTAGTTTCCATTAACTGAAATTATAGGCCTCTTGGCGACCATCATGACGGCCACTGCGGCCCTCTCAGCCTCGAGAGCGAAGTCATACGTCTGCTCGCCAAGCAGGTAGTCAAAGGCCTCGCCCCTCCCATGCGATATTAACCCTTGAAGTACTACGACGCCGTTCTTGGTCGCATCAATGAGCTTTTGCCTAGTCACAAGAGACCAGTACCTTGGATGCGTCGGTGGTATCTCCTCAGCCAAGCAGTTCACCCCAATCCAGGCCCCCTTGGCGATGGTTCAAGCAGTCGCCCCCTCAGGCTAAGTTTACCTGTTGAGTGTAAAATCGCCTCGTGCGCTATGTCCCTCTCAACCAACATCACGATGAGCCTCTTCTTAACATAGTAGCCTATGAGGCCTGGAGTTCTCTTGACGGCTTCTGCGACCTTGCCGCTAAAGGCCCCGCTGAGTAATTCGAGGGAGTCCGTGAACTCCGTCACTAGCTGGGCAAACCTATCGAAGCTCAGTTCCCTATCAAGTGACTTAACAAGTTCCTCTGACCTCGAATAATATGCCTCAGTAAGCGACGAAAGCAGATCCTGTGTCGCCATAGGCCCGCCCTCGAGGACTACAATGGACACGGATTGAGGGGCTGGGGCGCAGCTGACCTCACCTATCCCTGGAGCCCCAGCGCTGCGTCTAAGGACTACGCCGACACCACATGATATTGCCAGGACGTCACCTAAGCCCGTCCTTTCCGTGACCTCAACTACATGGGCTACCTGAAGGGCCTTCGTCAGGTCGGAGCCTTTGATGGCAGATGAGAGGAACGCCGCCGCCACAGCGCTGGCTCCGCTTGAGGCGTATCCCATCCCCCATGGAAGCGAGCGTGACGCCGAGACCAACGACGGGTCGACCCTGAGAGAGCTCAAAACCTTCTTCGCGGTGCCAGTTATCGATCCCCTAAGGTCAGCCCCAAGGCACACAACGGCCCTCGGCTCTACGGCAAGGCCAACCCCCACAGAGCCTGTCGTCAATGGGTCACTAGTCCACCTAGGTGAAAAGGCAGCTGTTATGTGATGGGGAGCGGAGGCGCAAATGGGCGCGCTACGGTAGCTCATATGTACTTAACTACCTCTGATACAGAAGGCGAGGGGGGCATCCTCCTCTTATGCTCACTAGCCTTGTTCATGGCCAGCAGCCTCCTTATGATTTCAAGGGGGACCTCCGTTGCCTCCGACGCCTGCTCTGGCTCCATCCCGAGATCCTCAATGGCGTGTATTGCAACGTCGACCTCGTCGTAACTTACCCCAAGCTCGCCCTCTGCTGTCTGGCCAGCCCATAGCCTAGGGCTGCTGGGCTTAAACGCCACCTTTTCAGGTACGCTTAGCCTCAGTGCCAGCCTCCTTACCTGGCTCTTAAGGAGGGGCGCTATGGGGAGCAGGTCGACGCCTCCGTCGCCGTACTTGGTGAAATAGCCCAGGAAGGCCTCGCTTCTGTCGCCGGTCCCGAGCACGGCCCTGCCCATCTTGTTCGCGTAGTAGTAAAGGAGTGTCATCCTAACCCTCGCCCGGACGTTTCCGACCGGTAGTGTGTCGCTGGCCTCGTAGACGGGTACGGCAGAGATGAAGGCGTCAACTATTGGGGCTATGTCGATGATGTGGACACTGCCTCCAATGGCCCTGACGAGCGCCTTAGCGTCTTCTACGTCTTCCTTCGGAGTCACCATGGAGTCATGCATTATCAACGCATGAACCCTATCAACACCGACGGCCTTTACCGCGGAATAATATGCAGTGGCTGAGTCAACGCCGCCGCTGAGCCCTATTACAAAGCCTTTAAGCCCTGAGTCCTCAAGAAACCACCTTATAAAGTCTATTATGGCCTTCTGGGCCCTCTCATAATCTATTCGAACTACGTCATCAATAGTTATCCTAGCCACAGGCCCTGATAAATTGATGTTTAGATATAATCTTATAAGCGTTGTCCCAATATTACTTAGAGGCCTTTAACATGGACGCAACTTCGTCCAAAAGGTGCCTCGCAACAACCTCCTTTCTCTGTAGCCCTAGGTTTACATACTCCCTGGAGCTGGCCCTCACTATGACTGTGTAATCGTAGATGCTAGCAAAGCCGTAAGAGCCCACGTTCACGGGGTTAGCTACAACAAGGTCGGCCCCGTACTTTGACGCCTTCTCGATGGCTGACGACAAGAGCTCTTCGTCGTTGTTTACAACGTCAGCGGCGAAGGAGACCAGGACTTTAGGCCTCTTGGCGACGCTTGAGAGGACCTTTAGAGAGGGCTCAAGGGTTATGCTGTAACTTCCGTCACTCTTGAGCTTGCCCTTGAAGGGTTCCTTGACCCTGAAGTCAAGGGGGGCAGCCGCACCTACAATTACGTCATACTCCTGCCCCGAGGTGAGCTCTCTCACCTTTTCTGCCATCTGCTCAGTTGTCTCAACGGGGTGGGACCTTATGAAGTGGGGTATCTCAATCTCAACGCTACCATGAACTAGGTCTACTGCGGCCCCCCTAGCGAAGGCCTCCATGGCCACCTCAACACCCATCCTACCAGAGCTTGGGTTTGTCACAAATCTAACCCTGTCTATCCAGCTCCTTGTTGCCCCAGCGGTTACCAGAACCCTTGCCCCCTTAAGGTCAAGCCCCCTTAGGACGAAGCCTGTGAACACCCTTGCTACCACGTAGGGATTAGGGTACTTGGCTGCCCCCTCCACAACTCTCGGCGGTATTATAAGAACCCCCTGTGACCTCAGTCTTTCCTCGATCTCCCTGTACTGGGGGCTTCTCTCCATGCCTTCATGCATCGCAGGAATTACGGCGACGGGCTTCCCGTAGCCCATTATGGTCACGGCAGTCAGCGATACGGGGCTGTCGGCTATTCCGTAGGCTATCTTTGAGAGTGTTGAGTAAGTGGCTGGCGCCACAAGTAATCCCGAGCACTCCCTTGAGAGCTCAACATGCTCTATCTCGCCCCCTATGTCTACTATAGCCCTGTGGCCGGTGGCCCACTCAAAGAGCGTCGGAGACACTAGCCTTGTGGCCTCCCTTGTCATGATTACCCTAACGTCAGCGCCTCTTCTCATGAGGCTCCTGGCCGTGTCCAGCGCTCTGTAAATTGATGCGCTGGCCGTTACCCCGACAGCTACGCAGCGCCCCTTTAGCTCTGACGACACTGTCTCAGCTATGTCTAGCGATGGATGCCTGAAGTCCTGGGGCAAGCTTCAGCCCTCGGTTAAAGTGTGCATTTAGTTTTAAACTTAAGAGCAACGCTCCAGGTCAGCTCGCCAGCAGAGGCGCAGAGGCGTGGAGGGCCCCAGGACAGTACCCTTCGTAGTAAGGAGAGCAATGGAGCAGGACCTTGACCAAGTAATTGAGGTCAACCTCGGAAGCCTCCCTGAGAACTACTGGTACGGCTTTTACCGGTACGTTCTGTCTGAGTGGGGGGATCTCTTCTTGGTCGCTGAGGCCGATGGCAGGATCGTAGGTTACGTGATGAACAGGGTTGAGGAAACTCACGACAGGGTCCTGATGGGCCTTGAAAACGAGCTTGAGTTTCCGAGGCGGCCAAGCCCTCTTGAAGCGCTGAGGAGGGCCTTCTCAGGCTCGGCCAAGGTCGGTCACGTGATATCGATAGCTGTGCTGCAGGAGTATAGGGGGAGGGGCATAGGGTCGGCGCTAATGTCAGAGGCGCTCAGGATATTCAAGGAAAAGTATGACGTTGACGCAGTGTACCTCGAGGTAAGGGTGTCGAACACGCCTGCCATTAGCATGTACGAGAGGTTCGGCTTCGTCAAGGCAAGGATCGTAAGGAGTTACTACAGGGATGGAGAGGACGCGTACGTCATGGTCAAGAGAGTCAAGCCTGCCCCAGCGGAGTAGCTAAGCTGCCTGACCTTGACCTCTTAGCGGCCTCCTCGGCCTCTGCTATGATCTTCCTCGCCTCATCGTTCGCTTGGGCTAGCTGCCGCTCCGCATCCTCATCCGTTGGACCCTCAACGTTTGCCCACAGGTCATATAGGGCCCCCTCTATGGCGATTAGCTGGCTTGCTATCTCAGGAGGAAGATGGCCAAGCCTGCTAATGGCATGCTTAAGCATGTTGACCATCAGGGCAAGCGATGCCCAGTCGAGGTAACTGGCCACAACCAGGGTGTTTAACCTGAGGTATATCCGCTCCAGGACGTACTCTAGCGTATAGAGCTGGGTTAATGCCTGGGAAACTGCAGCATCCCCCGCTTGGGAGTACCTGCTAAGCCTCGAGATCTCTAGCTCGACCTTTGTCTTCGCGATAACGACGGACTTCATTGCCTCTATCAGGCTCATCCTCAGCCTACGAGGGTCCACTAAACGAGTCTTTGATCTGCGGAGCGTCGGCACAGCGTAGCTCCCAAAAGGCTTTGCCCCTGTGGGGTTAAGAGGATCAAACCTTGCCGGTCCACTTGTAGAGGAACACGATAACGCTGTAGAAGTAGGTCTGGCCTGAGCCGGGCGGGCTCCAATAATAGAAGACGGACATGAACACCCTGGCGGGCACGAAGTAGGGCTCAGGGTCAGGCGGGCTGAGGGGCTGTGGGATTATCGAGCCTGTGGCCGGGTTTACGTATTGGATAGCGGCCGGCACGAACGCGGTCGCGTTGGTGAGGAATGGAGCCCCTGCTATGCTGCCGTACTGCTTCATGACCTCGATTCCATATAACATCAGGTCGTAGATGGTAGTGTTAAGCACTAGGCTTACATTGCTAGAGGGGCCGCCGACAAATCCTGGGAACTCTGCCAGCTCAACGTTACCCTGACTTATTTCGACGGACGTGTAGTTGGAGAAGAACGGCGACGGCGCAAAAGGATTAACTCTCTGTGCTATCCTCAACATCTGGTAGGACTTTGCTATATCGCCGAGGCCATATGTTACAAAGTAGTACTGCGAGCTGATAGGTATTACGTTTGGGTAGGGGAATACTATGGCTGAACGGCTCTGGTTGTCGTAGATTCCGACGAACACATCGTAGACCAGGACATATGTCTGGTTGGGCGGCAGCCTTAGCATCTCAAGGTAGGCGCCGCTCTGATTTACGGGAGCGGTTAACGCGTTGGCCACCACCTCTATCTGAGTTCCATTTAAGGTCGAACCATCGTCAACCGTGGTCCTGTTTCCGAGGGCCTCAACCCAGTAGCCATAGTCCCACCACGACACTACGACTGAGCTAGGGCTCGTGTTGTGCCTTAAGTAACTCGTCGCGTCCAGCCACGCGCTATTCAGGGGCACTACGACCTTTGTTCCTCCAGAAGGCGTTGGAACCGAGAGGGCCGTGAGCCAGCCGGTGGTGACGGCGGGGGCCTCGAGCTTAAGGGTCGCATAGTCCTGTGGAGCGTAGTACGCTGCGAAGCCAAGGACTACTATGGCAAGCATTAAGCCAACGGCGAGGCCTGTCACGTCAGGCCTATAGGTCGTCCTCCTGGTCTTCCTATCGTAATGGGTCGTCTTAAGTGACGTGAAGACGGAGATCGAAGCAGCAGCGGATAAGGCCAGGAAGAAGGCTGCTGAGGGAGCGAAGTAGGCCTCGTTTACACTTGCAATCATGAAGAGGACGCCGAGCACGAACAGCGCGACCTTGATGGTGTCGGTCGGCCCGAGCTTCTTGCGGCCTGTTGCCAGCGCGTAAATGAATGCTATGATCCCAATGGTTGTCACGAAGAGGACGGGGCCGTACTCAGCCATAGCCTGGGACAGCGAGATAGGCATGTATTCCTGTACAGTCAGAGGCACTATCCCTGAGGTAGCCGGCACTATTCCAAGGGCTAGGAGGACCCTGCTGGGAAGAGGTATTAGCCCTGACAGGGCCGCAGCCGTTAATAGGCCGACGCCAAGCAATATTATCCACAGGTGAACTCTCACGTTAAAAGTCCTGGTCAGGTGTATCTTGTCCAACGGCAGCCTGTTCATGTAGGCCTCAAAGAGGTAGACCAGGAGAACGCCAACGAGGGCAAGACCGAGGCCGTGATAGAAGTACCTTATTCCAACGGCAGGCGAGCTAGCCACTATTACAAGGTAGCCAAGGAATGCCGCGAAGTGCCTTGTGAACCTATCTGGGGTAGGCCGCACCAGGAACGGATCAAGCAGAATTATGACGGCAAGTATTAGTGCCACGTATTCGTATCCGCCCCACAACCATGAGATAGTTCCTCCAACAAGGCCACCTATGAAGGCGAGGGCCATCGCCCTGTACCTGGAGCCACTCTTGTATCCCGATGCCAGGAAGTATAGCGCCAGGGCTATTATGGCGAGGCCTGTTACCTGCTTGCCCGGATACGTAGCAAACGACTTATCGATCACTATGATGGGGTAAAACGCGAATACGGAAGCGGCAGCCAACGCGCCTAACTTGGAGTCAGTTATTTTATAGGCACCGAAGAACGTCGCGAGCACGCCAAGGACCGAGAAGGCGACCGGCATGAGGCCTTCAATGGCCGTTATGGAAGATGGACCCTTGCCCAACAACTTAGTGATGAGGGTCACTAACATCGGGAGCCCGAGGTACTCTGAGACTAGGAAGTTCCTCCCCCATGGATACCAGAAGGTCTTGATGTCAGAGAGGGAAGTCAGGGTTGCGGCACTTATCCCATGCCCGTAAAAGTAGTTGGCTAGCCAATAGAATATCCAGGGGTCGTTCCCATTAACGTACCTGAGGCCATACCTGAAGGCAGGTACAAGCCTAATATACATGGAGACCGCTGCCATCACGATGACGATCATTATTGAGATGAGCAACGAGAACCTGTCAACTAGTTGAAGGAAGTCACTGGACTTAGATATGCCTCTCGCCAAACTTGACCCCCTGCATCAGAGGGGCCCTGAATCTAAATCCCTTATTAAGACTTTGGCCGTAAGCCCAGCTCTGAGAAACGCCTATAGGCCTAATAGGTCGCCCAAGAGACTCTAGGCATGAAGGGCCGTGAGTGAGGAGCTCGAGAAGAAGCTATCGGTCGACAGAAGGACGCTCAAGGAGCTGCTGGGAGAGCTCAAACAGTGGTCAGCCCCAGCTACTGTGCTCCTGAGCCTTTACGTGCCCCCTGGTCGACCTATCAGCGATGTCACCCAGATGCTCCGGGAGGAGCTCTCCTTAGCAGACAACATTAAGCTCAAGCGAACTAGGAACGCCGTTAAGAGGGCAATATCAGCGACCATAGACAGGCTATCGATGATACCGAAGGTCCCGCAGAACGGGCTTGTGACCTTTTGTGGCGAGGACCTTGACACAGGTGACTTCAAGTGTTATGTCTTCAGCCCACCTGAGAAGGTGCCGGTTTTCTACTATAGAACTGACAAGAGGTTCATCACTGAAATCCTCGAGAACATGCTTGACACCGAGGACTCCGTTGGAATCATAATAATTGAAAGGGACCAGGCGACCATAGGGCTTGTAAAGGGTTCTAAGATAGAGGTCCTAGACGAGCTTGAGGACTTCATACCAGGTAAGCACATGATGGGGGGACAGAGCCAGCGAAGGTTCGACAGGATAATTGAGCAGATGGTCGACGATTTCATGAAGAAGGTCGCCCAGAGAGCTAACGAGCTTCTCCTGCCAATCCACGACACAGGGAAGCTCAAATCTGTAGTAGTCGCAGGCCCCGGCTACGCCAAGAGCGACTTCGTAAAGTCAGGCTACCTGGACTACAGGCTTCAGAAGATCCTAGACCCCCACCTTATCGACGTGTCTTACCAGGGCGAGGAGGGGCTAAGGGAAGTCATATCCAAGGCCCAGGACGTGATACAGCTCTCCCTGTACAGGGAGGTCATGAATGCCTTTGAGTTATTTAAGGCGCACCTGGCTAAAGGAACTGGCCTCGTCATCTATGGCCCAGACGACGTAACCAAGGCGATTGATATGGGTGCGCTCTCAACGCTTCTGATTCATGAGGCCAGGCCAGACGTTGAGTCCTGGAAGGAGAAGGCTGAGGCGTCTGGAGCGAAGGTCTATATAATACCTGAGTCTCTTCCTGAGTCCGAGTGGTTTCTCAAGACTTTCGATGGGCTTGCTGGCCTGCTCAGGTATAAGGTGGACCTGAGCAGCATTTAGCCCTCAGTCCTCGGACGATATCCTCCTGATCCTTTCAATACCGCCTATCTCCTCAATGAACCTAGCAACCGATGGTGTGACGGCCTCTCTCCACCTCGGGTCCCCCTTGGCTATGAGCGCCCTTATCCTCTCCCCCCTCCACTCCTCCCTGTTAAACGATGGAGGAACCAGCACCTTGACTCCAGCGTCGTTGAAGGCCTTGCCTATAACTGGGTTCCTGGTTAGTATCGCCTTGACCTTGGGCACATAGGAGAGGACGTAGTAAGCGCAGCCTATGCTCACCTCCAGGGTCTCTATGGTGGCCGTTACGATTCTCTCCAACGGTATCCTCTCATCCCGAGCTGACAGTCTGGCCATCTCTATCCTCTCGCCGGCTGTGAATGGGTTCCTGACCGTGTAGTTCTCAGAGGCCATGCCAATGAGCAGGATGACCTCGTCAAAGCCCTGCTCTAAGGCCCACCTGACGAGACCCACGTGGCCCCTGTGGAAGGGCTGGAACCTCCCATAGATCAACGCCCTATCGGCCAACCCCTCCCCTATCGTGCGTGCAGGAGAAAGACTATTATATGTAAGGCCTGACCTTGAGCAGGGCTTAGGCTGACCTTGAGCAGGCCGTGGTACAGAAAGGAGCTCGGTGAGCCACTATCGTGGTTGGTTGGAGTGCTGTCAACGGCGATTGCCCTTGAGGGCCCCAAAGCATTCAGCTTAGAGACCTACGTTTCTGTCTACAGTTATTACATAGTAGGCGTCGTAGTTGGGATGGTGATCCATGAGTTAATGCACAGGAACGTCGCCAGGAGATATGGTCTGAGGTCAAGGTATGTGGTGAACCCCATAGGGGTTATGCTGACCCTTATTACGACGCCCCTTCCCTTTAAGATCATAGCTCCAGGCTACACGAGCGTTTACTCGCTTGGACTCGCGAGCCCGTGGAGGGAGAGGAGAGGGTTCGCGGCGTCAGTTATCGCAGGACCCATGAGCAATATAGCGCTCTCGCTCGCGACGCTAGCGGCGGGCGGCCTCCTGCTCCTGGCCAGGTTATCGATAGTGTTGATGGCCTCCCAGTGGCTTATAGGCTTCTCATGGGTTAACTCGTACTTGGCCTTCTTCAACCTGCTCCCGATTCCTCCCCTTGATGGATCTAAGATATTCAGGTTCAGCGTGTTGCTATGGGGCATACTTTTCATTATGTCAATAGCTCTCCTAGTGATCAGCTCTCTTCTCTAAGGTGAAGGATTAGGGTAAGCAGTTTTTACCTTGCCCGCGCCAGAGGGTATGTTGGTGATGAATAATGCCAGCTGACGAGATCCCGGAGCAAGCTGATGGAAAAAGGAGGTGGATCGCCAAGATCATGAAGAGCGCAAAGAGCCAGCACAAGCTTTGCCCATACTATGATAAGAAGACCCAGATATGCTTTCTCACGATAACGATGTTCAACCAGCAGAACAAGTGCGACAGGGAAGGCAAGTTCGACGGCTGTCCTTTGTTCACGCAGTTCCTTGAGAAGGTGTACGATGATTACACCTCAAAGAAGAAGGCCCTCCCCAACAGCTTTCAAGACATTATATGGGGTATAACGTCGCTTTAGGGCCCCATTCTGTCCATGTCTTCTGGGGCCCCTACGTTCTCGCCTTGCCAGTAACCCTCTGGCTCCTCAACGCCTTCCAACAGCTCGGTCAAGTAGAAGTATCCCTGTCTATCCATGGTAACAATTTCCCTTCTCAAGAGGTCATTGAGGGCGTAGCGTATCTTGTCTTCGCTGGCAAGCCCCGAGAGGTAACGGTGGAAGTCCTTAACGGTCATGCGGCCATTGCGCCGTAGTAAATTAAGGAGGATCTCTTTGAGCTCCTCCTCGTTAGGGGCCGTATAAACAATCACGTCATCATCCTCATACACCCTGGAGAGGGAGTCCCTAACGGGGTCGTCAAGCATCCTATCCTCAGCCATACGCTACACCTGCCTCTTTCAGATTACTAAAACTTAAAAATTGAATAGATGGAACGCTTGGGGGAAGTTAGTTACACTTTGTTTTTAAAGCGGTCGGCCACCATCCCTTAAGCCTCCCAGCTTTAGTTATAAGGAACGGCTAGGGTACTTTATTGGGCTACGCTGTTGAGGGCCAATAGGGCAAGGGAAAGGGCCGTAAAGGAGTCACTTATGAGCCAGGCCAAGGGAAGGATAGACCTGGAGGAGTTCGTCGAGTGGCTATGGGACGACTTCGGAATCAAGGTAAGGCAGTCCTGGGATGACATATATAGGGCTGTCGTCAACTCTGACGAAGTTCTTCCCCAGGACCTGGCCGCCTTCATGATAAGTCAGAGTGTCGAGCCTGACGAGGGGGCCTGGGATGTTGTTCCTGTCCCCGGAGGCCTGCGAGGCCATCAGGGCCCTAAGGAGGGTAGCGGCAACTGAGCGGGGAGGAGCCCCCGCCTACTCTGAGTGGCACGTGATAGAGGCCCTGAGGATTATGTCAAAAGGCGCGGTAGGTCGGCTTTCCCTCAGCTCCGAGCTCGGGATAGGGGAGGCATCAGCGAGAACCCTCCTAACAAGGCTTGAGGAGGAAGGCCTTGTAAAGGCCGTTGGGAGGGGGAAGTCGCTGACTGACAGGGGGGTCAGGGTTCTTAGGCAGCTTGAGGATCTTCTGTCGGTTACCGCCTGCTCGATAAAGGACCTAAGTGGCTTTGAGGAGTGCCTCAAGGCCACTTTCATAGGCAACCCCCCGGTTGACTTAACTCAGGTCTACGACCTGAGGGACCTCTTAGTAGCCAGGGGGTGTAAGACCTCCTTGATAGGTTACTGGAGAGGTGAGGAGGTAGGATTCCCAGGCATGCCACAAGGGATCCTAGACCTTGTGTTAAGGTCCATTAGCCTGCCGGCGGAGGGGGTTGGAGGTATCATTGTTGTCCCCTCCTCCTGCTGGCAGCAACTGGTTGGCGCGCTGGCAGAGCTGACGTTGAGGTTCTGTGAGCGTGCTTAACTCCCCAGTTTACAGAGAGGCCTGGTATCACGGGGGCTCCTCCAGGAATTGGCCTCCTAGACAAGCCAGACATGGGGTAGGTTGAACAGGCGAGAGATGACCACCGAGAAGACGGACAGGATTATTGAGCAGGCCCTAAAGGGGAGGGGGGGCCCAAGGAGTAGGCTTGTCGACGCGATTCTAGTCTTACTGCTCTCAAGGCCTATGAGATCGTCTGAGATAGGCGAGGTACTCGGGAGGGAGGCGAAGTACATTGCCAGCTACCTTTCGTACTGGAAGGACCGGGGCTATGTTGACTATGACCTTGGCCTCTGGTATCTGACCCCTAAGGGAGAGGAGTATGCCAGGCAGATCGCCGAGAGGGAGGTTGACGAGAGGTTCAATGAGTTCGTGGCACTGGCCCATAAGATAGCCTCACGCGTCAGCCAGACAAGAAACAACAATGTGAGGGGTCCACGTATTGAGGTGCCAGGCGGATCCCAGTCATTTATTGTAGATGGAACAAGTAAACCAGGCAAGAAACAACAAGGAAGCAGAGTATCAGTTGCTGCCTGCGCCCTCCAGGGCCTAAAGAATAGGCTCTCTGACGAGGAGTCAGAGGTCATCATGGAGCTCCTGTCCCACTACTCGAAGTATGGGGTAACGTACATGTATCTGGATCAGTTAGCCGAGAAGCTGAAGGCTGACTATGATTGGCTGCTCAGGAGGGTGAGGGACCTCCAGAGTAAGGGCGTGGTGTACATATACACGGACCCAAGGCTTGGCATAAGGGTTGGCTTCTCTAAGGCGATAAAGGAGCTTCTCCATGAGTGTGAGCGCCACTAGTATTCCTACTACTACGATTAAGCATTATTGACCCCTGTAGGTGCGACTGCCCACTATTCAAAACATCCTATAGTACTACCGTTTGTATAATGTTTCACGTATTACGCAAACTCACATCCAACCAGGCATAGGGCGTAACTCTACCTCCAGTAGTAGTTGTATAGGGTATGCTTACCGGGGGGTTAAACCGGATAACCACCAGGGCTCACCTCCTAAAAACTTAATGATATAGAGAATCCTGGGAGTAGGATGTCAATTAGCGAGCCCGGCAGAGGCGCGAGAGACAGGCCAGAGGAGGACGAGATAGCAGTACTCAAGGAGCGAATAAGGCTCCTAACGATGCAGAACATGTCGCTTGAGAAGGATCTCGACTTCTACAAGAAGGAAGTCCAAAAACTACTCGAGCCCCCATACATCGAGGCGATGGTCCTCGAGGTCCTCCCCGACAACAGGGTCGTAGTGAAGAGCTCCACGGGCCCCAACCTAGTGGTAAACGTGAAGGCCGGTATTGAAGTTGGCAGGTTGAGACCTGGCGCGTCGGTAGCGCTGAACAACAGGGGCTCCACTATAGTCGAGATCCTCCCGTCCATCCATGACCCCCTCGTGGAGGCTATGGAGATAGAAGAGAGACCTCAAGTCACCTTCAGCGATGTGGGCGGTCTTGAGAACCAGGTCAGGGAGATCTACGAGGTTGTTGGCCTTCCTCTTATAAAGCCTGAGCTCTTCAGTGAGTTAGGCGTGGAGCCCCCCAAGGGCATTCTCCTCTATGGGCCACCTGGAACCGGTAAAACCCTCCTGGCCAGGGCGCTAGCCGGCGAGGTAAAGGCCACCTTCATAAGGGTCGTCGCGAGCCAGTTCGTCAACAAGTTTATCGGCGAGGGGGCCAGGATAGTTAGGGAGGTATTCAGGCTCGCGAGGGAGAAGAACCCCTCAATAATCTTCATTGATGAAATAGACGCGATAGGCGCGAGGAGAGTCGACATGGGGACGAGCGGGGACAGGGAGGTTCAGAGAACGATGCTTCAGCTCCTGGCAGAGCTTGACGGCTTTGACCCGCTTGAGGGGGTGAAGGTAATAGCCGCCACCAACAGGATTGACCTATTGGACCCCGCCCTCCTCAGGCCCGGGAGATTCGATAGGCTAATCGAGGTACCCCTTCCCGATAAGAAGGGAAGAGTTGAGATCCTTAAGATACACACCAGATACATGAAGCTCAAGGACGTGGACCTTGAGGAGATAGCAGCCATGACAGATGGGTTCTCAGGCGCTGAGCTGAAGGCCGCGGTGACGGAGGCTGGCTTCTTTGCGATCAGGGAGGGCATGAAGTACGTGACACAGGATCACTTCATAAAGGCTGTGGATAAAGTCAGAAACAGGATGGAAAAGAGGAGGCAGCTCTTTGGTACTCATATGTAATCCTGAACTACCTACCTGAGAGCTTTCTCGACACAATCTCTGCCAACACCTTGGCTAAAGGTACGGGCACCGCCTCTCCCACCATATTGTACTGGGAGTCCTTTCCTCCAAGGAAGATGTGGTAGTCAGGGAACCCCATCAGTCTGGCCTGCTCCCTCACCGTTAGCAGCCTGTCCTCAAAGGGGTGTATGAACCTAGAGGACCCCATCACGGTAGGTGCCGGCCTATCGGGGGCCAACCTGATATAGTTCCTGAAGACCCGCTTGTCGGCGCCCTCAAATCTCACCAGGGCCCTGCCCCACTTAAGCTTAGGTAGCCTCCTGGCGAGCTTCCCTGAGAGCCCCCCAGGCGCATCGTGGTTGGGAGGCCACGGTGCGCCGGGCTCAGGCAACCCTTCAAGGACCTCCATCACCGTAAGGGGCCTCTGCTCTGGTGGCCTCAGCGGAATGTTAGAGACAAAGACCCTGACTCTCTCACTCGCCACACCGTACCTCTCTGACCTCAGCACATTGAAGTAGACCTCTTCATAACCCGCCTTAGATAGCTCCTGCTCAATTATCTTCCTAATGGGCCTCTCGGTGACGCCGCTCACGTTCTCGACTAGGAAGTATCGAGGCTTAAGTTCAGAGATTAACCTGATCGCGTGGAGGTAGAGCTGACCGATGGGGTCTGTCAGTATCCTGTCAACGGGGTTCTTCATCCTGTTCCTATTAGTCGGCGTGAACGGCTCACAGGGAGGGCTCGCAACGACCACGTCAAAGTCCCCACTTCCAAGCCCTGAGACCTCCCTTATGGTACGCTCGCTCACGCCCTTTATATCATCAGCTATAACATATGCCTGGGGGAAGTTGGCCTTATAAGTCTTGGCCACTGGGGGATCGTTCTCAACTGCCGCGGCGACCTTAAAGCCCGCCAGCTCAAAGCCCCTTGAGAACCCACCCGCTCCAGCGAAGAGGTCAGCGGCCAAATAGGTTTGCCTCATTCTGTTTGATCTCCTCCTCGAGTTTCTTTATCCTAGCCTCTAACGCCTTGATGTAGGCCTGGTTATCGTCAGGCACTAGGAGGGACCCACACTTGGGGCATGTGAACTCATATTCAAACGCGTAATCAAAGGTGTAGCGTGTGTTGTCCTTTGGACAGACGAAGAACTCGTTTGAGCGCTCGAACTCGAGCCTCTGCTTCAGCCTCTCAAGGACAAGCCTCTTTCTTCTGAGGAGGGCTAGGTTGAGGTCCTTAGGGTCAAGGTACCAATAGTATCTAGTGGCCCCCGTGTCGGGGTGCTTACCCCTCCTGTAGCTCGCTATGTGGAGGTCATAGAATATCCTGAAGACCTTCCTGACATCGGCCTGCTTGTAGCCCTTCATCGCCTCAACCTCCTCATCACTTATTCCCTTGTCTGGGTTCACGGTAAGCAGTAAGTCTAGGAGGTCATCAGTCATGGCCTCGTCTATTCCAGATTTGACCGCCAACAGCCTTATCAGCTGCCTAAGCTCCTCAACCTTCTTCTGGTCACCCTCTCCGCTCAACCCTCTTTCCCCTCTCAGATGGGATGATTACGACCTTAGCGTCCGTATACCTTAAGAAGAGCTCTCTGCCCTTAAATAACCTATCTAGGAATATCGCTAGGGCCGCCACCTCACTGTGAGGTTGCCACCCTACGGCCACGTTGTAGTCGGCGTTCTGGTAATAGAAGGCCTCTACCTTCCCAGCGCCGACTGCTATCAGCTTCGGCCTAGGAGACGAGGCTATCTCACCAATTACGTCCTCCAGATTAAGGCCATACATCGTGAGGTGTATTACCTCCCCGCCAGAGGCCTTCCACGACGTTACGTAATAATTGCCGTCGACCCCACATACATAGTCAAGCCTACCTCCCCAGAGCCCAGAGGCTTTCTCAAGCGACCTTCTAACTGACTCGTCACAGACGCCCTCGAGGACGAAGCCGTTAGCTCCAAATGCCCTGGCTACTAGGGCTACATGGGTTGTGACCCTCTTATCCCTGGCCGGCCTGTGCCCTAGCCTGAGCACGTACACCTTTCCGTAGGGCCTCGCCAGCGACTCTAAGCCTGACAAACCTAGACACCTCTGAGACCAACAAGTCCAGGTTTACGCGATACTTGGCGGACACCGGGACTACCGAGGAGAGGTCAGACATTATAGAGGCCAACGACCCAATCAAGTCCTCAACACTCTTGATAACCTCAGGGCCCACTAGGTCGATCTTGTTCAGGGCAAATATGACAGGCTTACCGAGGGCGTTCAGCTTCCCTAGCAGCTCTATCCCTGACAACACCTTGGCCCTTATAATGTCAAGGGGCTCTGAGGAATCCACGACAAAGACGAGAATATCAGAAAGCGCTGCCTCCTGGAGCGTTGAGTAGAACGACTCTACTATCTCAGGTGGTACATCCATAACGAACCCAACGGTATCAACGAAGGTCACCTTCACACCATCATACTCCATCGCCTTGTGCTTAGTGTGAAGCGTTGTGAAGTACTCGGGCCCGACCCTCTGGGACTCCCCGGTTAACGAGTTGAAGAGCGAGGTCTTGCCAGCCGAGGCATAGCCTACTATGCCAACGAGTACCATCCCCATCTCCTTCCTGGCAACCTCCTGGAGGGCTATGCTTCTCCTGAGCCCCTCGAGCTCTCTTCTTATCCTAGCTATGCGTGACGTTACGTATCTCTCATAGGCTTCAAAAGCATATCTTCCGGGCCCAAGGAAATCCACCTGCTCCCCAAGCTTGGCTCTCCTTATGTACTCACGGACCAGGGGCAGCTCGTGTCTGAGCCTGGCCATCTCTATCTGAAGCTTTGCCTCCTTGGACCCCGCGTGGAGGGCGAATATTTCAAGGATCACCATGACTCTATCAAGGACCCTCCTCCTCGACTCCTTCTCGAGCCTGTATATTGAGGAGGGCTCCAGGTTGCCATAGTATATTATCACGTCAGCCTGTGACCGATTGGCTTCCTCGGCTATCCTCTTGGCCATGAGTTCGCTGAGCCTCCTCCCTTCCCTTGCCCTCCTTATAACATTAATGATGCTATAGCCTGCACTCTCAGCTATTGCAAGGACCTCCTGCTCGTGGCTATCATACTCCTTGGCTATTACAAGGAGAGCTCTCCTAGAGCTACCCTCACTCAAGATTACTCCTCATCCCTCCTAACTACTGCCACATCGCCAAAAGTGAGCGTGTCAGGCCCTGGCGGCTGGCCGTCCTCTGTCTCCTCGTACTCTACGGGCTGGAGGAGCTTAACCTTAAGAAGTCCTTCTAGCTTTCTGGCTAGCTCAACGGTTGGCTTTACCTTTCCGCTCTCGATCCTCCTGATCAGGTCCTCGCTAACCCTAAGCTTCTGAGCAAGGACGGCGGTAGTCCAGCCCTTCTGCTCCCTAGCCTCCCTAATAATCTCAGGGTAGTCGTCAATGACCTCCATCATCTCAGCGCTCGCCTTCCTCACCTTAGGGGCCGTAGACGCCTTCTGAGGCTTCCGCGTGACAGGTACCGCTCTTCCGCTTCTGATAAGCTTCTCATAGCACTCATCGCACACTATTACCTCAGCCCCCTCTAACAGGACCCTGTGACCCTGACCCCTTATCAGCCGGCCGCAGACCTCACAGTAGAGGGACAACCCTCGCCCCAGTATGTTTCCTGTCTGCGCTTAATAACAGCTAGCAATCTATGCCTGGGATCCCTTAGCGCCCAGGGTCTTCAGCCCGACCCTCCTGAAGGGACAGGTCATATATTGTTTCTCACACCTACCTACCTTTGACCTAACTATGTAGCTCTCAAGCACCTTGCAGTAGGCGACATAGGCGCCGCCTACCTCGTAGACCTCAAAGAACTCACATCCCGATGAAGGCCTATAGGTGAGCTGGTAGATGTCAGGGTAATAGATCTTTTTAGGGAGCTCCGGGCTTGCCAAATTCAAGGCCCTCGCTAAGTTAGCCAGCGGGGCAAAAAGGGGCGATAGGTTCACTCCTTGTACTCAGGAGGAAGTGCGTTTATCAGATCACGGACGGCCTGTATGCTCCTGTCCAGGCCCTTCTTCTCCTCCTCAGTCAGCGGGAGCTCCAGCACCTTCTCCACGCCCTTGCGGCCAAGAACAACGGGAACCTCTGCTATGACGTCGCTGTACCCGTACTCGCCCTGCAGGTACACGCTGGCTATGAAGACCCTGTGCTGGTTCTTCTTTATGGCCTCAGCCATTAGTGTCACGCCAGCAGCGGGTCCCCAGTTGCTGCTGTAGCCCCTGAGCTTAATTATCTCGGCCCCCGCCTGGACCGTCTGTTTCACAATATT
Source organism: Acidilobus sp. (assembly GCA_049974445.1). GTDB lineage: Archaea > Thermoproteota > Thermoprotei_A > Sulfolobales > Acidilobaceae > Acidilobus. Next base: position 10,213 of record JBMFIT010000007.1, on the reverse strand, counting down.
GTCAATATCGGCCTGCGACATTAGGCTCGTCAGCGGAACCCCTCCAACGGTTGAGAGCCTGGGGGCGGGGAACATGCTCTCCCCATGCATCCCAAGCACGACGGGGAAGATCGAACCGGGGCTGATGCCAAGCTTCAGCGACGCGTAGTAGGCAAGCCTTGGTGCGTCAAGCATGCCGCTTAGGCCTATGACCTTCTCCCTCGGGGCCTTAAGCTTCTTATACATGACGTAAACCATGGCGTCGAGGGGGTTCGTAGTTAGTATGACTGGTGCGTCTGGGGCGTACTTGCGGATGTTCTCAGCCACCGTCTTTATCACCTCAGCGTTGATCTGAAGCAGCTGCTCCCTCGTCTGGCCTGCCTTCCTAGGGAAGCCGGCAGTGACGATAACTAAGTCAGACCCCTGCATGTCCTTGTAGTCTCCCGAGCCATATGCCTTCACGGACAGGCCAAACGCGCTGGCCATGTGGTTCAGGTCAAGGGCCTCGCCCTTGGCGGCGCTCTCCTTCTCCTTTAGGTCTATCAGCATAACATCATCGAGTTCCCTAAGCAGGATGAGAGCGCCCGTTGTAACGCCTACCCTTCCGGCCCCACCAACTACCGTTATCATGTTCTCACAGTTAGCTTTGGGGGGCTTGAAATAAAACGCTCTGAAGATCGGACTGTTAATACTTTCATTGACAAGTCTTAGTCAGACAGCAGAAAGAGCCCCTCGCCTATTTCCACACTTCCATCGGGCGGCTTGGCTGCCAGGACCAGGTTGGCCTTGTGGAGCGCAGAGAGGTCCCTTAGGTAGGGGGACAACATACTATCAGTGATGTAGACCCTTCCATTGAGGGGATCTGAGAGCCTCATGCCGTGCTGCCTCTTGTACGACCAAATAGCGTTGTCGATTCTTATTACCTTCTCTGCCTGGGACGCTAGCCTATCGAGGTCAGGCCCTGAGATCAGCCTCTCTGGGAGCCTCTGGCTGTGAATGCTGACACCGTAAAGCTTCCTGTATATGTAATCAGTGACGAACGGCATTATAGGGGAGAGGAGCACGAGGATCGCCTTGAATACCCTGTGCAGGGTAAGCCATGCGGCCTCCCTCTCTTCAGCTGGCCACTCGGAAGAGTAGGCCCTGTCCTTTACGAGCTCTACATAGTGGGAAGCGAAGACGTTCCAAGCAAGCTCGTAAAGCTGGATCGCAGGCTCGTAAACGTCTAGCTCTTCATAACCCTTGATCGCTGCATCGAGATATCTCTGGGCAAGCGCCATGAAAGCCTCGTCAAGCGGTGTCGGTTTGGCGGACCCTGGCTCTGGGAAGGCTGATATAAACCTAGCCAGGTTCCACAGCTTTGTCGCAAAGTTCCTGCCAGTTAAGACCTTCTTCTCGTCATATCTGTAGTCGTAGCCTAGCCTGGCTGACGACGCGGCCCAGAACCTAAAGGCGTCGGCCCCGTACTTCTCAACTACGGGCTCAGGATCAATGACGTTGCCTAGGCTCTTGTGCATGGGTCTTCCCTTCGGGTCAAGGCCCATGCCGGTGACCCTTACCCACCTAAAGGCGGGTCTCCCAGTAAGCTGGTAGACCCTCAGTAGCGTGTAGTAAAGCCACGTCCTGATTATGTCCTCGCCCTGAGGCCTCAGCACGTTGGTGGAGGCCCTCTTGTAAAATTCATGATCGTCGGCCCACTTGGTAACGTAAAGCATTGATATGCTTGAGTCAAACCACGTGTCAAAGACCCTCTTCTCGCCTACGAGGTACTCCTTAGGTGCGCCGCAGACGGGGCAAGAGCTCCACGGCGGCTCCTCCTCCCACGGCCTATAGTACTTACCGGGCTCAGGCACCAGAAGGGAGCTGCACTTCTGGCACCTCCAGAGTGGTATCTCCGTGCCGTAGTACCTGTCCCTTGATATGGGCCAGTCCATCGCAATCGAGTCTACCCAGTCTAGGAGCTTCCTCTTGTGAAACACAGGCCTAAACTCTATCCTCTCAACGATCTCCTTGAGCTTCTCCCTATAGTCGAGCTGCCTGAGGAAAAGCTCGGTCCTATTTATTATCTGAAGTGGCGTCTTGCACCTCCAGCAAACAGGTATCGTATGGCGGATTCTCTCCTTCTTGACTAACAGCCCCTGCCTCTCGAGCTCCGCGATGGCTCTCTTTCTGGCCTCCTCAACTGTTAGCCCGGCAAGGAAGCCGGCCGCCTCGGTCATAATGCCCCTTTCGTTTACTATCACTTTAGGCCTAAGGCCCAGCTCCCTGAACAGACGTACGTCATCCTCATCACCGTAACTGCATACCATTTCAAGGCCCGTGCCGAAGTTCACGTCGACACTTGGGTGTTCAAGTATTGCAAGCTCGTGGCCGAAGAGCGGGGCAATGGCCTTACGGCCCGCCAGTCCCTTGTAGCGCCCGTCCTGTGGGTTATAGACGAGCGCCGAGCACGCTGGTATTAGCTCAGGCCTCGTAGTCGCAACAACGAGGTCCTCGCCAGTTTCGGCGAGTCGGTACTTGATATAGTAGAGATAGTCGTCTTTCTCCTCATACTCTATTTCCGCCTCAGCCAGCGTGGTGCCGCAGCGCGGGCACCACCTGACCGGCCTCTCAGCCTCATAGATGAGCCCACGCTTGAAGAGGTCAATGAATGTCGTCTGTGTGAGGGTCCTATACCTAGGGCTATCGGTGCCGTCCCTCCAGTAATCGAAGTTACAGCCGAGTCTCCTCCATACCCTGGCCAGGTCAGCCTCGGCCCTGTCAAGGTACTCGCGGCAGAGCTTCAGGAACTTCCTCCTGCCCTCTGGGGTCGAGGCAACGTCCTTGGCGTTTACGCCATAGGACTTCTCGACCTGAACCTCGACAGGCAGGCCGTTCCTGTCAGCGTAGAAGGGCACCAGCACGTAGTAACCCTTGAGCCTGAAGTACCTAGCGACCATGTCTATCTGGGTGTAGTGGGCCGCGCCTCCTACGTGCCACTTCCCGCTGGCATAGGGCGGAGGGGTATCAATGACAAGTATCTCCTTGCCCTCCCAGCTCTCCTGGGACCTCTCCTCCTGCCAGATCTTCAGGAGCTCAAGCTCCTTACTGGGCTCCCATCTAACCTCCTCAATCCTTGGCTTAAGCTCCAAACAGGCCCTTGCCACCAAAAAAGGTCAGCCGGGTTATTGGCTTTACTCTGGGCCAAAGGCTTGCGGGGAACAAGCGGAGGGTCGTCAAGCATAACAGCTGTCGCCTTGGCGGCAGCTCTGGCCGAGGCCCTAAGCGTAGTCACATATAGTCAGGGGGTCAAAGTCTCCATCAACGCCCTCCTTTGGGATGTTTCGACTATGGTTGTTATCGTCCTCGCCTCTAGCGCGTCTGTACTCATGACGGACTCCCTCGTGGTCGGGGTAGCAATATCGTTATCGCCGATTACGGTGGCCTCCAATGGGTTAAGCCTCATTATGGCTTTGTCGGCCAGCGCCTCATCAGCCACCGCTTCAGGTATCTCCTACGCTTTGCTTAAGCTAAGGCGGGGCAGGCAGCCTAAGTCAGCCATTGAAGGGGGTCCTCCTTCAAGGTCAATAAGCCCTGTCCCAACGGCCGTGACTTCACTGATCCTCTACACGCTATGGCTCATGAGACTGCCAATAATTTCAGGGGCCGAGATTGGCGAGGGCGTTTATTCAGCACTCACGATCACAGCCGCAGTGCTGGCCTCGGTAAGATCAAGGAGCATCGCCGAAGAGATAGCCTACGGCGCCTTGGCCTCCCTGGGCCCCTTCGGGCTTGCTATGGTAGCTGCCATGACCGGGCGGAGGGCTGGTGAAAATGCTGTGCTTTTTAACTCTTTAGAGCTCGCCAACAAACCGATGGAGCCTTGAGCCAAGAGAAGGACCACATGGACTTCGCCCAGGAGCTTGACATAGCAGTCAAGCCGGACTCCATGCTGCCTGGCCTTCAGAGGGAGGTTGGCTCGCTGCTGGGTCAAGGGATACCACTCTTCAGCGTAGGCGGCGGCTACTTCAGGGCAGCACTATCACATGTCCTGGTAAACTTTCATGCCCGCAGAGGGTATTACATTGCCGAGACCCCTCTTGTGAGCAGCGGGGAGCTCTTCGAGGTCTCTGGCCACATGGGCTACTACAGGCAGAACATGTTCGTCTTCAAGCTTGAGGACAGGGAGTATGCCGTCAAGCCTATGAATTGCCCCTTCCACGTTTTGATATTCCTGAGCGAGCTAGCCCGCAACAGGGCGAAAGTAAAGCTGCCCTTCAAGATATTTGAGGTCGGTAAGGTTCACAGGCTTGAGCCCGGCGGCAGCGTTTATGGCCTCCTAAGAGCAAGGGCATTCACCCAGGACGACGCTCACGTGATAACGTCAGGGAAGGATGCCATGGAGGTCGTGCTGTCGGTCTTTGATGAGATGATGACCGTTTACTCAAAAGTATTCAACGTAGACCTCTCTCCGGAGTCGCTTAGGCTAAGGCTGAGCCTATCCGACAAGGGCAAGATAGGGGCAGAGTTTATGGGGACTAAGGAGGAGTGGGATAGGTCAGAGGAGTTCCTGCGAGGGGCCGCTGAGAGGCTGGCCAGCAAGTACGGCTTTGAGTACACAGCCGCAGAGGGCGAGGCCGCCTTCTATGGGCCCAAAATCGACGTAATAGTGAAGCTCGGCACAGGCTCGAATGCCAAGGAGTGGCAGCTAGGGACCATACAATTCGACTTCAATTTGCCGAGGAGGTTCAGAATATATGATGTAGTGAGGGAGCTATACGGGGACGTCGAGGTTTACATGATACACAGGGCACTCCTAGGCTCCATAGAGAGGTTCCTGGGGGCATACCTAGAGAACTATAGGGGGAGGCTTCCATTCCCACTGGCCCCAATTCAGTTCGCAGTAGTCGGAATAATGGCTGGCGACCAGCTTGACGAGAAGGTCAGGATTGCCGCAAGGCATGTCCATCAAGGCCTCCTTTCAAGGGGGTTCAGGGCTGGCTATGTGGAGACCACCAGGACCTCCTTATCTAGTGACGTGAGAAGGCTTGAGACCGGTCCGAAGCCTGTCGTGATAGTTTACATAGGCGCTAAGGAGCTAGAGAAGTCGACAATTACCGTGGCCGTCTACGAGAGAGGCTCTAGGAGGCAGGTATCTCTGCCTGCCAAGGGGTCTGATGACGCGATTAGTGACCTGGAGTCCCTGGCAGAGGAGCTAGAGAGGCCAATAGCAGAGATGGCCGGGTCAGCGCCGAGGATTCCAGGCGACTTCAGTTATGGGCTGTGAGGGTGCCCAGCTTGGGGAAGGCTATCACCCTTATACCAGTAATACACAACGTTTCCAGCGTCCAGAGGCTCGTCGACATTGCTAGGATTGTCATAAGTCTTGACTTGGAATTTCTCGCAGCCAGCAAGGTGTACGGCGCGGCCGCCCAGTCAGGGATCGCAGAGGCCTTCAGGATCCTTTTGAGGGAGAGGAAGGGTCTCGTGGTCTTGCCTGAGCTAAGGGACGTGGTTAAGGCGTACTCGCCTGATCAGGTGCTCCTAATAGACAAGGACAACGCTAGCCGGCAGCTTGAGCTCGAGGAATTCAAGGACTTAAAGGGCAAGGTGATGGTTGTTCTCAATGGTTCAGACGCGCCCTTTGCTCCTCAGGAGCTCTCCTTAGGAGAGCCCGTCTACATTAGAGGGCTGAAGGCGAGAGCTGGGGCCGTGGCAGAGGGGGCCCTCATCCTATACGCCCTAAGCACCGTGGAGGGAGGAGGCCCTACGAGTTGAGGGTCAAATAAAGCGGCTAGGCCCCCAGCTCAGGCATACTGACCCCCTAGGGTTAATCGAATTCACAAAGGCCCTGACCTGTTAAAGCTAAATTAGGCCTCAGGACTTCGTATAATGAAAGGGCTGGTGAATTATAGCAGCGCAACTTGAGCAGCAGGAGAAGGTTTTAGAGAGATATGTATTGCTTGGCAAGCCGTTGGTCGAGGCCATAATAATTGAGGACCCAGAAGGTAGGAGGTTTTACAATGTAGTAGAGCCAAAGCTTAACACTGAGATAAGGCAAAGCGCTTTTAAGGAGCTGATGGACCTGGTGTCAAGGGATCTCTACCTCCTCGACAAAGTTAACACAACCTCTTCTGTTGAGAAGGCCTTCCTCCTACTTCTCCCTATAGCCGAATCCATTGTCAGGGATAAGGTTAAGGTCAGCTTCCTGAAGAGGAAGCCCCAGGACCTGGAGTCAAAGGTGCGCGAGGCTGCAGAGGCCGTAGCTTACGAGGCGGCCAGGCAGCTCGTGGGCTATGGCGCCATAGAGCCCCTCATAAGGGACCCCTACATTGAGGACATATCATGTAATGGCATAGGTATACCGGTTTTCGTCTATCACACTAAGTACGAGTGGTTAACAACTAACATAGTTATAGGGGATTACAAGTACCTTGAGTCCCTAGTGTCCAAGCTTGGCGTCAGAAGCGGCAAGGAGCCATCGGTTGCCACACCCATTGTCGAAGGGGTCCTGAAGCCTGAGGGCTATAGGGTTAACATTGTCCTGGGAACCGTCTCAAGGCATGGCCCTCAGTTCACGATAAGGAAGTTCAGGTCAGAACCGTTCACTGTAATTGAGCTCCTCAAGAGAAGGGCATTAGATCCGCAGGTCGCAGCCCTGCTCTGGATGGCTGTTGAGGCTAAGCAGGGGATAATATTCTACGGCCCCACAGGGAGCGGCAAGACAACGCTACTCAACGCGGTCACCATGTTGGTTCCCACGGAGTATAAGATAGTCACGGCTGAGGACACACCGGAGATCTACCTGCCCTTCCACGAGAACTGGGGCGCCATGGTGACCAGGCTTTCAACCGACGAGAGAGTCCAGAACGTAACCCTACAGGCCCAGGTTGAGGCTGCGCTCAGACAGAGGCCGGACATCATAATAATAGGTGAGATAAGGTCAAGGGAGGCCTTTGCCTTCTTCCAGGCCCTTTCAACTGGTCATGGAGGCCTTACAACGGTTCACGCAGAGTCCGCTGATGTGCTTATTAAGAGGCTGAAGTCACCCCCTATGAACGTCCCTGCCAGCCTGATAGCCACCGCGAGGTTGTTCATTAACATACTAAGGGTCGAGAGGGGGACAAGCGTTGAGAGGAAGGTCGTGAGGGTCCACGAGTCCGTAAGGTATAACCCTGAGCTTGACGACATTGACCTGCAAGAGATAATTTTATGGGACCCTGATACGGACACTTGGAAGATACTGACGCATAGCATGACGACGCTCAGGGTTATAGCTGACTTAAGGCTGATAAGCTATGACGAGGCCATAGAGGACCTGAGAAGGAGGGCCACTGTCCTTCAGTGGTTGGTAAACTCAGGGGCTGACATAGCTACCCTTCACTCGGTCGTAAGGCTGTACCGCAGGGATCCGGAAACGATCTACCAGAGGGCCCTCTCCGAGGTGAAGGAGTATGAGCTCAAGTTCGTCTAAGTGGAAGATTACAAGGAGGAAAAGGCTTCCCAGCCAGAGCTACCTCTGCAGGCTCATAGTAAGGATGAGGCCAAATATAGAGAACCTTCTCATTGGCTCAGGCATATCTAAGAGCCTTAACAAGTATTGCGACTCAATCGTGATACCCTTCACAATAGGGTTGCCCGCAGGCCTCATGGTACTAGGCTTCGTTATAGGGCTATCGCACGGCCTCTTCGTGGCCGTTGCAATAGCAGCCGCATTGGCAGTCCTTGGCCTTGCCCTCTCGGTTACAAACGCCGTCTTCACACCAGCGTTTAGACACTCTTCAAGAGGCGATGTATTAGAGGCTAAGTTCCACGCGTTTGCCTCAACGCTGGCGTTTCTCGTGGCGGGCGGCGAGAGCCTGGCCCAGGCCCTACTCGAGCTGGCTAAGTACAAGGATGACCTAAAGGAGTTCTCTGTTGAGATAGATTATCTACATAAGTCTATATCCCTTGGTGAAGATCCAGCCGAGGTCTTAAGGAGGCTATCCCAAATAACACCGTCAAGGAGCGTGCAGGTACTGATGGAGTCCCTAGCTAAAGCGATCGAGACTGGGTCAGACCCCCTCTCGGTCATCAGGTACCAGCTCGAAACCTATACAAATTATTACTACTCCCTTGTTGACAGGATATCGTCAACTATTGGAACCCTTCTTGAGATGTTCCTGTCGTTAGGCCTCATACTGCCAATACTTGTCACAATAGCAGCCCTCCTGTTCGCGGCCTACGCGGTTAAGGGTCTCTCGCCCATGTCGATGGTTGTGCTTGCCGTTTTCATAGTTCTGCCCATAGTTTCCGTGATGACAGTAATCCTCGTTGACAATCAGATGTCGAAACTGAAACTGTGAGGGGTCGCGTGATGCTGAAAAGGAGCACCCTTGAGAAAATATTTTACGCGGTCCTTGGCCTCGCCTTGGTTCTGGACGGAGCCATCATAATGTCAAGATTTCCTACCGCCTTCAAGTTCATTACATACTTTGGCATTCCTGTTCCATATGGCGCCACCTCAATTTTATCGTTACAGGTAATCCTAGTTCTTGGCATGATCCCAGCGATCCTGGCATTCAGGAGAAGACATGAGGTTACTAGGGAGCTGAAGTATCAGTCAAGGGTGTTCCTGCAGGTTTACCCAAGCCTAGCAGTATCGGCTCAGTCAGTGGGCGAGGCCCTCCAGGCCTCTGTAGGCCTCATAGAGAGCCCGTTAAGGGACCTGATAAAGGCGTTCTCGGACTCGTATAGGTTGAGCGGGGACCTGGAGGACGCGTTCAGGAGGAGCTTTGGATCCGCCCCCCGTGACGTGAGGATACTGCTGTCATCAATCGTGGTGGCGGGTAAGAGCGGTGGGAGGGTCAAGGAGGTGTTAGAGATAATAAGTAGATACGCCGCGGAGCTAGACAGGATGGAATTCACGCTCTTCAACAGGCTCAGATCATATGCCCTAGTGGTGTACATGGGGATAGCTGTCTATGGTGTAGTGGGAGGCGTCGGAATATCTATAGCTCACACCTTCACAGGTCTCTCCTTCCTAGGCTCGTCAGGTCTAAGCCCCCTTGAGCTGAACGAAATCCTTGGGTTCCTGTATTACGCACTGCTAGTGTTGTCAGCCGCCTCGGCGTACGTCATGGCTAAGATAGTAGATGATTACGCTCCAAAGGCCCTTGAATACTTCGCCTTCTTCTCAAGCCTAGGGGGAGCCCTCCTGGTAATCTCCGTTGCGTTCATGCATGGCATCTAGCGTTAGGAGAGCGGAGTTAAGTTAAATAGGCGCCAAAATAAAATTATTTAGCCGAGGTTAACAATTGAGATTCGGAAGGAGAGCTATCAGCGATGTGGTGGCCGAGATAATATTGATACTAGTAGTGTTATCGGTTGGAGTTGCTCTTCTCGGCTACTACCTCTATGGCTTGAGCTACTATAGGAGCGTCCAGCCAAGCAGCTTCGACCAGCTGGCCTACATAGTCCCAGTGACAGGCGTTGCCAACGGCAGCAGGATAATCGTAGTATTTGACACGGGCCCTTACGGCATCAAGATCTATAGCGTCCTGCTGAACAACACACCCGTCAATTGCACGATTCAAATAGGCCAGCAGAACTATACGTTGCCTGTCCTCCTGCCTGCGTCGGAGCTCGCTGAGGTGGTCTGTAGCGGAAACGCGCCCGCCTCCGTGACCATAGCCACCAACTCTGGAAATTACGAGGTGAGGGTAAGTGCTCCCTAGGCGTAGATCTCAGTCAGCGATAGTCGGAGCGCTTATCGTGGCGCTTGTTATGTTTGCAGGCCTCGTAACAGCGCTTTACATAATGAACGAGTACGGCTCTTATGCCAGGCTGTCTTACGAGAAGTCAGCAATCCTCAGCGAGGCCTCCGAGCTACAGAGGTCTAGCTATGCCTGGTACTCCTACTCGTATTCTCCCGTCAACGGAACGGTTCAGGGAATTGTTATTGGGGTGTACTCAGGGTTCCCCTATAGCTATGAGGTCACGGCGATAACGATCGTGCTGTCTAACGGGCAGGTCATAATGATAGGCCCAGGCCTGCACCCAGGGCTCATCGAGGTCACAACATATTATGGAACCCAGGACTGGCTCCCCGCAGCGGCCTCAGCAGGAGGCAACGTAAGCATCGTGGTCAACCTGGGGCAGGTTAACGTCCAGTCGGTCTCTATAGTTCTCCAGAGTGGCCTCGCCTTGACTTCAATCCCTGCAGTCTATTCGCTGGCGGCGGAAAGCTATATCTCGCCCCCCTTAGTGATAAGCC